>JBBWWE010000462.1:0-7487 GCA_050256595.1 Planctomycetota bacterium | reverse complement strand
AGACCCTTGGAAGCCGAGACCCACATCGCGTCCCTCGGAAGTTCGGCCCCGGGACCCTCGAGGTAACTTCTCAACATCTGGGTCGGCACCGCACTGATGACGAGATCTGTGGCACCGATCGGCTCTTGTCCGGCGACGGAGACGTCAAATCCAGCCCCCAGCGACTGGCCGGGGAGCAACCCATGCTGGCCACGGGCCAACTCGTCGGCACGCTCTCGGTTGCGGCAGTGAATCGTGACATCGGCCCCGGCATGTCGGGCGACATGCGCCAGGGCCGTTCCCCAGGTGCCCGATCCGGCGATCAGAACTTTCATCGAGGGCTCTCCTCTCGACGTCTCTGCCGATACTCGTGGATGTTGGAATGGTGCCGAACGATCACCAGACAGGAAAGAGCCAGGAGTACCGCCCCGAGCACCGTACCCGAGGTGCCGCCGTCGGCAGTCTTCAACCAGTCGGCGACCTGATCACTGGCCACAAGCAGCGTTGTCGAGATCACCACTCCGGTCGCCGCAGCCACCACCGAAGCCATGCCGGCACTGCCAGTGGTGCCCCTGGCGACCCCCCAGGCCACCAGCATCGTCACGGCGATCCACGGCTCCAGCACCAGCAACACTCCTCCGGTGGTCGCCACGCCCTTTCCCCCCCGTCCCCGTAGAAACGGCGAGAAGCAATGCCCCAGTACCGAGGAGGACCCGACCAACAGCAACTGGACCGCGTCGAGTGCCAGTTGCTCGCACAACAGCACCGGAATCGCTCCCTTGCTCACATCGAGACACATTCCAAGAGTACCGAACTTCTTTCCGGCCAGCCGCGAGAGGTTGGTCGCGCCCGGATTACCGCTTCCCTGGCGCAGCAAATCGATCCCAATCGCCCGCGCCACGAGCCAGCTGAACGGAATCGAGCCGACCAGAAAGGAACCGACCAGAAGCCACACCCATCGCGAGGTGAAAAAATCGCTCTCAACCGGCAGCGTCGCCATCGCTGAGAAGAATGCCGCAGGAAACCCTCCCGGAACCAGCAGGTCCGCAGCGAGTCCGCCGGATCCAACCATCGAACGCTTCCCATCTTGACGCAGGCTACCGGAGCAGGTGAGTCCTGTCCGGTCAAAGAGGCAGTACACAACCGGGGCTCGGGGGGCGCAACCCACCGCGAAACTCATTAGAGATGTTTCCCGGATGGTGGAGGAGATCGCCACTGTCCCGTAGGCTTCAGGCCAGGAGTAGATTCTTGAACCGATACGATCGCCAGCAGAAAACCAGCGGTGGCGCAGATCTTGATGCGCGCTGGAGTCAGTTACGAATCCTGCTGATTGGCTGTGGCGGAGTCGGCACCCCACTGGCGCAGTCGCTGGTTCGCGGCGGGATCGGTGCACTCACCATCCTCGACGGTGATCGTGTGCGCGAAACCGATCTCCACCGTCAAACACTATTCCACGAGGAGGATGCCCGTCAGTCGGTCGCCAAGGCAACCGCGGCACTGAAAACCCTCGAGCAGATCGGTGGTAGAACCAAGATCGAGGCCATCCCCGACATGCTCACCCCGAGTAATGCCTCGGGACTTTTCTCGAGCCACGACATCGTTCTCGATGCCACCGACCACATCCCTGCTCGACTCCTCATCGACCGCACCGCACTGACCACCGGAGTGGGATGGATCCACTCGGGTGCCATCGCAGACCGATGGGTGGCGGCATCCTTCCTTCCCCCTGGATCTCCCTGCTATCACTGCTGGGTACCGTCCTCACCGGAGCCCGGTTTCATTGGAACTTGCGAATCAGAAGGAGTGCTGCCGGTGGCGTGTCTGGCGGCAGCGACGGGAGTTCTGCGTCTGTTGACATCCTGGCTGCGAAATTGCGATGCCTCGGATCACCTCGACCGCACCAGAAAGATCATCCGTGGATCGGTGGACGAGGGCGAGACCATCGTTCAGCTGCAAGCCGATCCCCAGTGCCCTCATTGCAGTGAAGATCCCAGTGGCGCACCAAGATCGCTCGCAGCCAACTCGGTCCTTCTGCGAAAACTGTGCGGTGCCGGCTCGATCGAGACGTGGTTAGATCTCGATCTCGATGAGGTCGAGAACCGTCTGAGACAGTTCGATACGACTCTTCAGATCGAACGGAGTTCCGTCTCGCTCCGTGCCGAGGACGAGCACGGGGCACTGATCTGCTATCACAACGGCAGGGCCCTGCTGACCGGAAATCACGCTCAGCAACTGGAGGCCGCCCGTGATTTGCTCGAAGGCTGGCTTGGTGACGATGCCCTGGTCCGCCTTTAGCACCCGGCCAGCGCACAACCCGGGCCCACATCTTCCTCGATGAAAAACTGTCAGGATGGACGGACCCGAGCGCGAGGGCCTAACTGGGTGCCAGGCGCAACTTGCGACGTTCGTCTCCGATGAGGTGGAAGAGCCGTTCTCGATCGCGCTCATGCCGGAGCTGCGATTGGAACACTTCCTCGCGAGCGCCCTGTAACTTTCGCTGCAGTTTTTCCGTATGATCGAGCCGCTCTTCGACCAGTTGCAAAACATTATGGAACTTCTTCTGACCAAACACGTCATCGAACAGACGAACGTAGAGAGGCTTCAGCAACGGAGAAAAATACGGCGCGAAATCCTTGAGTCCGACGAAGTCGTAGTCTTCATCGTTGAGACAGATCAACTCACCGAGCGCACGCTTCAGATTTCGTTCAGCAAACTTCATCATCTCCCGGATACGGCCGACCGTGGAGTGCTTGAGCAGGTCGACGAGATAACCGTTTTCGAGCCAGTCCTGAACCGAGAAATGACTGCGTGCGGTGAGTACGAAGTTACGTGCCGCTGTAAGGTAGTCGATGGCACGGGTTACATTGTGCAACGCATCGTCGAGATTGGTGAGATCCTCGGTGAGAACGTTCCACTTCGTCTCCGTCACTTCGAAGTTGTCGGAGATGGCCAGTACCGGTTCGTCGCCGGAGAGATCGAAACTACTCAAAGCCGTGGTGCGCTCCGATTGCAGTCCCTGGATCTTTTCGTGAAACACCCGGAAGGTGGCAAGTTTCTCGGCGGTGTCGTTGATGTTGATTTCGAGATCCTCGAGTTCACCAAGGATATCTGGACGCATCCCGATCGAAAGGAATGACATGCGAAGGGGCTTCAGATCCAGATGGGGATCTTCCTCTACGATGCCGAGGGCAATCTCCTCGAAACCCATCCCGCACAGGCGTCCGCCCGATCCGGCTTCCTCGTCGGGATAGTTTTCGAGCGCCGAATGTAACTGATCACGGTAATGACGAAGAAAATGAACACGAGTGGCAAGACGTTGTTCCTTCTCGAGTTTGATCTGGCAATAGCCCAGTTCTTTCTCAATCTTCTCCAGACGGCGAATCAGGGACAGGTCTTTGCGCATCGACGTTCCTTCCCGCAATCTTCTCCGGGGATGAAGGAGAAGAAGAATATTTCGACCGAGATCGGCGACAACCACACGTAAAAAGAACCACGTGAAGCATCGGACGCGGGAGGCCCCCCCTCTCCACGTCAGTCAGGATCGTCTCGAATCCCAGGATAATAGCACTGATAAAAGCACTTGGGACTTGCGAGGCAGACCCTGTCCAATCAAGATGCAAATCGTACCACAAACCACATTAAAATTGCACGTGTGCAGTTTGTTGACTCCACCATCTGTCACGAAAGAGACGCTCTGATGGTTCCCTGGATGCTGATCTTCCTGACCCTCCTCCATACCGATAACCCAGAGCTCGATGACCCGAAGGAACCCGTTTTACCTGAAGGAATCGTCGCTCCGTTGCCCTATTCCTGCACCGAACGTCAGGAATGGGAATGGGTTCATGATGGTGTCGTGATCGGAAAAACGTCGATCCAGTTGATCGCTCCGATCGAAGAAAAAAAAGCATGGACACTCGATGCCCGGCTTCGCTGGAGCCGCCAGGGAAGATCCATCGAAATACGCCAGCTCACCGACTTCGACGGCACTTCGCTGAAACCGATCCGGACGCGCAGGGAGCAACTACTCGGGGCCCTGGGGATCGGCGAGAAACGTGGAATCGTCGCCTCTGAAATTATCGGTACAGAAGCCAGAGTCGTGGTGCAGGATCCCGCTGCCGGGACCCAGATAGACCGTACCCTGCCTTTTCCCGAAGGTGCCGTGCTGCTGGAAAATCAGTGTTTCGAACACTGGTTATTGATCGTCGCGGCTCTGAATCGTAAAGAGGAGAAAGACGCACAACCGCAACTGACCCGCCGATTTTCGGCACTGATTCCGTCGGAATATCGGCTACTGGAACTGACCTTGAGCCGCGACCGCGAGGAAAAGAGCGGCGCGATTTCCGCCAGTGGGAGCGGCGAACTCACGCTGTGGCGATGGAGCATCTCCTCCTCTGACTTCGAGGCCAAGATCTGGATCGGTCCCGAAGGCCAACTGGAACGTTATCGGCAGGGCCCCCTAGAGATCCGCAGGATTCACCCCGCCAAGACCACGCCGACCAGCGAGAAAAAAACAACTGCCGGCTAGAGACGACCAGCGAACCGCACTCGCCAGCAGCGACGCTTCACTCGATGATCGTCTCGCGGATCGAAGCGACGAAGTTACGGATCTTTTTTAGAGTCTGTGTCCGTTCGGTTGTCGGTTCCCAGTCAAAATCAGCCACAAAATCATCGATATGACGCGGCTTGCCCAGTTGCTCGTAGACGATCGTGCTCTCGAGTCGGCTGTATTTATTGAGGGTCTGGAACAACAAACCGATGTTCTTCGCAGCTCCTGGATGTCGATCGGGCCAGGGTACTGATGCAGGATCTGCCCATGCCTGCCATCGCAGCGGAAACTGCTCGTCGATGAGTCGCCGCCAGCGTTTGAAATCAAAGCTGGCTCCACGCCCCAGGCGATCGATGCTGCCTGCAAGCGGATGGTCTAGCATCCGATCGACCCGCTCGTCATCTTTCAACAAACTTGCACGCTTACCACGTGCCTTCGCACCCGCCATCAGCAGCAGGTCGCGGCTGGTCTCGACCTCGTTCAAGGCCTGTGTGAACCAAGCAGTAATCTCACCCGACTGTCGCTGGGCCTCGAGGCGATCGTCGATACCGCAACTGCCATCCCAGGTCCAGTTCTCGCCACGTAGCGCCGGTTCCCAGATCTGTGCAACCTTCTCGAGAACCACTTCTGTCGCAGCACTCGAGCGCCATTGCACCCTCAAGGTCAGCAAAGTGGCGAACCACTTCCTAGGTACCAGTGTTCGATCCCACCAGATCTGCGAGCCCTCGGTGGTCAGGATTCCACCGTCGAGGACACTCTCACCATCGAGCAGTTGCACCACCAGACGAGAGCCAGGAGGCAACAGAGTCTGCCCGGTCAGGATCAGATGGGCCGGCGATTGCGGATCTTCCGGTCGCGCATGCACGACCCAGGGAACCTCGAGCGGCGCAGACTTGGCGGAATCCTGAAATGTGCAATCGAGCACCCACGTCCCCGCCGATAACTCGAGGGGATGTTCGGTTCCTTCCGAGGTCAGCACTCGCACTCCGGCTCCTGACATCTCGAGCCGTCCTCCGGCTCCCGCCAGCACCTGTCCCTGGCCGTTGAGAAGCGGCAAAGGTGTGCCCTCGGGCAGCAAATTTCCGCGGCTAGAAAGTGCACGAATATTCAAGGTGAGCGTTGTTGCTACGGGAGTCGGCTTGGTGTTTGTGTTTTCGCTGCCCGGATCTGGTTGGGGGAGATTTGTAACCCCACTGCCAGGATCGGTCGTCGGGTTCTGTGGCTCCACGTCGACATGGGAAGGTGTGGTCGGCATTTCTTCGAACTCGGTTGGAGCCGGTGGAGAATCGAATAGTAACCAGGCGACCAGAGGGATGGCCAGCAGAGCCAGCCACAGGATGCGATCGATGGCAGAATCTCTCATCGCTTCCCTTCCGAGTCCCCTTCTTGTCGCTGCAGATCCAGTTCCTCGAGAAGCCAACTGGAATTCGACCTCTTCAATACTGGCGTCGTTCCCGAGAAGAAGGGATCCCCTCCGATTCTCGGTACTTGGTCACGGTTCTGCGCGAGATTCTGACCCCGACTTCACCGAGTTTCACGACGATCTGAGCATCGCTGAGGGGTTTGGCCGGATCCTCGTTCTTCACCAGTTCCTGGATGCGAGCGATCACCCCGCCGCGCGACTCCTGCGAACCATCATCTTTGACGGTACCACCGGTGAACAGGCTTCTGAGTTCACGGATCATCCCCGGAGCCTGGAACCACTTGCCAGAGATCGCCCGACTGACGGTCGATACATTCACTCCCACCGCATCTGCAACATCTTGCATGCGTAACGGTTGCAGGTGGCGATCTCCATCGCGAAAGAAACGTTCCTGACGCGCCACCACCTCTTCGGCCACCCTCTGCAAAGTTGAGTTGCGCTGATCCACGGCACCAATCAGCCATTCGGCATTTTCGATGCGTTTCTTGAGATACTTGCGCAATTCCGGATCCTTGGCGGCGGCCTTGAGCATGCCACGATATTGAGGCGAAATTCTCAAACGGGGTACCGAGGAGGAATTGACGTCCACCTGGAGCTTGCCCTTCTCGTCGGGCTGGATGATCACGTCCGGAACGATACGAGGATTCAACTCCTGACGGAAGGGACGACCAGGATTCGGTTCCAGCGATCGGATCACTTCCATCGCCTGCTTGATATCCTCAATGGAACTTCCGGTAGCCCGAGCGATATGGGGAAGACGATTACGAGCCAGATCCTTGAGGTGTCCGGTGACGATGGCTTCCTCGAGATCGTTGGCCCCCGGATCACGTTGCAACTGTATGCGCAGGCAATCGATGAGATCGATAGCACCGACCCCGGTTGGATCGAGAGACTGCACCTGGCTGAGGGCGTCCCCCATCTCCTCTTCGCTGAGAGGGTCCTGCCCTATCCTCGGATCGCTCCCTTGACGAGAAAATCCCTCCTGCAACGCAACACGAATCTCTCCGATCGGGTGAATCAACCAACCTCGATCATCCAGGTTGTAGATGATCTCCTCGCACAACGCGCTCTGTCGGGGGCTCAAACTGCTCTTCAAACGCAGTTGCCCGATGAGATGTTCTGGAAGGGTTTCGGCCCGGCCCTCGGTCTGCTGGATCCACTCGAACTGATCGTCTTCCTCACCCCCACGGGGCTTCCGAACCGGCGACGCTTCCGACCAGAAATCGCCCTTCTGCAACTCCTGCAACTGTTCGTAGCGTTCCGTTAGATCGACAAGATCCTGTTGCTGTCTCGATTCGACCTCGCCATCTTCGGCGGCCTCCGCTGTACTGGCAGCAGCATCTGCAGCGGCTCCAGCCGTATCCCCCTCGGCTGCTTCGACATCTGAGCGCTCGAGGGTGACGTTCTCCTCCAGTTCTTCGGAGATGCGCTCCTCCAGCTGTTGCTGGTTGAGCACCAGAATCTCCATCGACTGGATCATCTGGGGCGAGAGGATCTGTTTCTGGGTCTGCTGCTGGAAGAGACCCGCATCGAGTCGCA
>JBBWWE010000461.1:0-3997 GCA_050256595.1 Planctomycetota bacterium | reverse complement strand
TGGACGCACTCCACCTTCCTGATCACCATCGAACGACCCGATGTCGAGCATCCATTTGTGTTGCGAGTTCCTTCCACCGACGTTCCGACCTACAAGCATGTCTTCGTGAGCAGGGAGTATGACTTCGAGTGCGAAGTCGAGCCCAGAACCATCGTCGATGCAGGAGCGAACACAGGATTGGCATCGATCTTTTTTGCGAATCGCTACCCGGAAGCGCGGATCGTCGCCATCGAACCGGAGCAGCGGAACTTCGATCTGCTGGTGAAAAATGTCGAACCCTACGACAACGTGATTCCGGTGCATGCGGCGCTGTGGAAGAGCAACGATGAGATCGATCTGGTCGATCCTGGACTCGGGGACTGGGGATACATGACCCGATACCCTGATGATGAAGAGGATCCTGTATCGAGGGTCTGCCACAAGGTGCAAGCGATGACGGTCGATCGGGTGATGGAAGAGTTCGACCTGCAGACCATCGATCTGCTGAAACTCAACATCGAGGGAGCCGAGCGCGAGGTATTCGAACAGAGCGACGTCTGGCTCGACAGGGTCAATTCGATGGTCGTCAAACTACACGAGCGGATGAAACCCGGTTGCGAGAGCAGTTTTTCACACGGTTCGAGCGGCTTCGATCGGCAATGGGTGCAGGCCGGCAGCGTTTGTCTTTCTCGGGCGAGTTATCTGTCGGAGGGTCCTGCTGTGCTCCGGCACAGTTGACCCGATCACTTCCTGGGTGGGATCTGATTCAACGTGTAGTAGGCGACAGGATGCAACACTTTCTCTCCCTCGGTTGTCTGGATGCCGGACAGGTGCAGCTCGTGCACGTGTCCCTTCTGCAAACCGTCGACGGTCAGATCGACCCGTAATCCATCTTCGGAAACACGCACTCGAGTGATCTTCGGTGTCGTCTGGTCGATTTCGGGGCTTCCGTAGTGGCGCCAGTAGTGATGGGTGTAGGTTTCCATCCGGTAACTGGCAGGGTCGGCGGCGATGGTCCGATCGACCGGTTTGGTGAAGGTGACGGAGAAACCAAAGGGCCGAGCGTTCATCTCGAGTATCTCGAGGGGAGTTTTGCCGCTCCAGCGTAATCGTTGCAGTGCATAGGGTTCGCGACTGCGAGTCGGCCAACCTCGACAACAACCACCGACGATCAGTTGCCCGTTCGATGACAGCAGTCCTCCGAGTAATCCCGTTGTGAATCCTTGACGGAACGGGTAGCAGGCACCTTGCCATACCCCGGCGATCTGTTCTGTGGTCACTCGCATCACAACGCTTAGCGTGTAGTCGAGCACGAACAGTTGATTCTCGAAGGGGCCGAAGGCGCCGTTCGATTCATCGAGCAGGATTGCCGTTGCCGATTGCCCCATCTTTTTGTAGGGCAGTACCACGCTGGTCGGGATCAACTGCGGGATTCGTTCGGCATCGAGGTGCTGGCGACCATCCTCGCCGTCGGTGGGTTGTCCCGGTTCCGGTCCCATGTTGGGAGCCAGTCTGTACCAGGGGAAACTGATGGGGTGGCCGACGAATCCACCCGGCCGTAACTCCTTGAGACCGCAGGCACCGTTCCATGGCCCCTGATTTTCGCTGTAGAACGCCACACCTTCGGCATTGAACCCGACCCCACCGGGGCTACGGATTCCACTACAGGTGGGGGTGGTGGTGCCATTGGCATTGACGCGCAGACACCAGCCGCGGAAGGGAAAATCGGAGGTGTAAGATCCGGACAGGCACAACGTCACCCAGATGTTTCCTTCCGGGTCGAAGCGAGATCCGAAGGTGAACTCGTGCTCCGAACCGAAACCCCAGCCATCACTGACCGTCTCGTACACATCTGCAGTACCATCGCCATCGCTATCGATGATGCGTGTCACCTCTGCCTGCTGGGTGGCATAGAGAACACCATCTTTACGGGCCAGCCCGAACACCTCGTGTAGCCCCTGGGCGAACAGGTGATAATCGGCGGCCAGGTCGTCATCGAGCAAACCGTCGACGAACCAGATCTCGCCGCGGCGGGTGCCGATGGCGACCTGGCCGTCATCGAGTTCCAGCATGCTGACCGCCTCGAGGTGGATCGCCGGTGGGATCTCCAGATCCTCGATCACCCACCAGTCGCCTTCGTCGATCTCCGCCATCGGCGGCAGATTTTCCTGCTCGTTTTGCGCCATGGCAGGTATCGAAACACAAATCAGCAGGGATATGACGATGCCATGGAGACCGGTCTTCATCGGCGGTCCTTTCCCCAGTGGTAATCGATGGTGATCGAGGTGTCATCGTCGAAGATCGGCATCCGAATCCATGTTTCCCACTTCTCCGGTACGGTGTACGTCGGTCGTATGGCCGCATTGTGCTTTGAATCCGACAACCTCACCTGGAGACCATCCTCGTAGATGCAGGTGCCGTCATCTCGAATCTCCTCAGGCGGAACGTCCCTGACGCGCAGGTAAAACGCGCCTCGCTGGTTGGGAGACTTGCTCAACTTGAAATCGATATTCCTTCGCAAGAAGAAACCGTTTTCTTCCTCGATGGCGACGATGGTTTCCTCGACGTCGAGGAAATCTGTGGAGTACATCAGTGTCGGTATCTTCTTTTCACCCAGCTTGTAACCCCTGAATTGGTAAGCGGCAGGTCGAATACCCTGTTCCCGTTCCCCGGGCCACGGGCAGAAGACGTCCTTGAGAAATACGACGTCGGGTCCGTGAGGGAAGGTCAGTACTTCATCGCCCAGTGGGCGGATTCTGCCCATCCCTTGCGAGGACCAGTGAGCACCCGCATCGACAAAGCGCCCCTTCCACATCAGAGCAAGCCGCAATTCCTGAGCATCGAAGGCATAGTTCAATCCCTCAGGTAGACCGACCGCGATGCCACGGAATCCCGCCTGCCACAACTTGCCGCGATAGAGGATCGCCTCGCCACCGACGATCAGTTCCTTCTGCTGACGGCTCAGCCCCTCGGGAAATACCGCCTGCTCTCCATCATCCAGGTAACTCCACAGCGCCTGCACTTGCTGGCCGGCATCTCCATCGAGTAGATCTGGAAGCATGCTGCGCCCGCCGGGCCAGAAGGCGAGCATCTGAGTTCCTGGCCGTAACGATTCCGGATCGAGCATGTAGCGATGGAACCAATCGCGGTTGAGGCGCTCGGTGGTGGTGACCAGATCCATCGCGCGCATGCCGACCGATTGTTTGCGATTGAAGTCGTGGCAAAGAACGCACTGCAGCATCCCGACGCTCGCCATCTGATGTCCGGCGGACTTTGCCGTTTCGGCATCATGGATGAGGCGGGGTACTGACGTGGCTTGACGATCCACTGCGATCAGATCGGAAGCGAGTTTGAGGGTCTGAGGATGATTGAAGTGAGGCATGCGCGTGTTCATGTAGCCTCGAACAGATCGGCCACGCCGGATCACGGTGTCGAGCCAGTCCGGTTGTAGTTTGTCACCGACTCCTGCAAGAGGGGGAGGAATGCGTCCCTCATCACCGAGAGTGGGGTCGGTTCCGGTGAAGAAATCTCTCCGGTCATCGGGGATTCCACCGAGATCGCCACGAGCATGGCAAGCAGTACAGCGAAATGTTTGCAAGGTGAGATCGACACGTTGCTCGGGACCGGGTGGTTGAGGATCCGAGTTCAGGAACTTCAGAGCGGCTTCGAGGTCTCGTGTCTGGTGGGCCGAGAGCGTGTACTTCGGATGGGGACGAACAGGAGTTGATCCGGCGAGTTTCTCCAGTGCTGGTGCATTTACAGCGGAACCCTCTTCATGACAGTGCACGCACCCGAATTTTGTATAGAGATACTCCCCGAGCTCAACATCGCCGTCCAGCAGATCCCATGCTGGCTCGGGTGGCAGTGGCTCCCTGAAGTTGCTCAGGAGGGAGGAGTCGATGGGGCCGCGATCGAAACCCGGACCCTGCCATTCCAGTTCCAGGATGGCGTCCTCAACCCACTGAAAATGGGACACTTCGATGCGATGGAGACCCGGTTCCAGATGGATGGACGCATC
>JBBWWE010000460.1:0-7973 GCA_050256595.1 Planctomycetota bacterium | reverse complement strand
GCAGCCATCATCACGTTCTGAGTTCCGAGTACCGTCGATCCCATCGACCCTGACAAGTAAACCGTAGTGCCCGTCAATTTGGTGGCGCGAGCAATCACGTAACCGTTCTCGACGGTCACAACGGCACCGAGCGCTTCCATTCCGCGGGTGTGAAGTTCGATGGGGCGATCACCGATCGCGCAACCCCCAGGAAGAGAAACGATGGCCTCTCCCCTACGCGCGAGCAGTGGACCCAGGCAGCAGATGGAGGCCCGCATCTCTTTGACCAGTTCGTAGTCTGCGCAGGTCTCGGTCGTGTCCTCGACCTGGATGGCGACCGAACCATCTTCGCTGGCATCTGAAGAAGTCCCGAGTGTCTCGAGGATCTTCAGTGATGTTTTGATGTCCTTCAGTGCGGTGGGAACGTTGGAAAGCGCTACCGGCCCATCACAAAGCAGGCTGGCGAAGAGCACGGGGAGTGCCCCGTTCTTCGAGCCGGAAATTTTGACGGAACCGTTGAGACGGTTTCCTCCATGGATGCGGAAGATGTCCAAAGCAGAGCCTTTCCCCGGCGTTCGACGGCGAGAGTACGATTCTGATCGATCGTGCCGAAGTGTCAACGGCGCTTCGCGAGCAGGGCACCCGCTGGATCAAAATCGCCGCGCGCCCAGGCTTTGGCCTGGACCAGAACGACTCGTGGAATATCGGCAAGATCGGCTCGAAAGGAGCTCTGAAAACCCTTCGAACGAGCAAACTGCTCGATATCCCGCACCTGCCCCATGCCGCATTCCAGCAACAGGGCTCCGCCTGGGCGGATCCAGCGGTCAAACCCCTCGATGAGACGCCGGTGATGGCCGAGCCCATCACCATCGACATCGTCGATGAGGGCGATAGCGGGTTCGTGCCGGGCAACGTTTTCCTGCAGCAGCGGATCACCCGGGGCGATGTAGGGCGGGTTGGAATAGACCAGGTCGAATACACCTTCGAGAGGGTCGAAATGGCTGCCCTGGCGCAACTCGACCCTCTCTTCGAGCCGATGACGAGCCAGGTTGCGGCCAGCGATGGCGAGTGCTTCGGCAGAAATATCGACGCCCACCGCACTCAGATCCGAACGTTCCAGCGCCAGCGCGATGGTCACCGCCCCTGATCCGATACCAATCTCGACAACCCGTGGAGAGGAGACCCCCTGCAACAACGAAAGCACCCATTCGACCATCAACTCCGTCTCAGGCCGCGGCACCATCACCGCCGGAGTCACCTCGATCACATGACCGTAAAACTCCCATTCGCCAAGTATGTGTGCCAGCGGTTCGCCCGTCGCCCGTCGCTCCAGCAAGATGTGAAAGCGCTGCGCGTCTGCTGCAGAAATCCACCGGTCAGATCGCAGAGAGGCTTCGCGATGGTCCACTTCCAACACATGGGCCAACAGCCACCGCACATCCAGATCGGGAGCATCTGATGTACCAAGCCGACTTTCGGCTTCACGCATCAAGACTCGGGAAGAGACCCGGGAAGAAGACACCTCAGAGCGCCTGAACTCGCTCTTCGCGGTCATGCGCATCGAGTCGCTCGAGCATCTCGTCGATGTCTCCCAGCATGAACCGGTCGAGGTTATAGAGGGTGCAGCCGATGCGGTGATCGGTGATGCGATTCTGTGGAAAGTTGTAGGTTCGTATTCGATCACTGCGATCGCCCGAACCGATGAGTGAGCGGCGCAGGGCATCTTCTTGCTCACGCTTTTTTCGGTCTTGTTGTTCCTTGAGGCGAGTCATCAACAAGCGCATCGCCTTGTCGCGATTTCTATGCTGCGATTTCTCATCTTGCATCGAAACCACCACCCCGGTCGGAATATGGGTGATACGGACCGCGCTGGAGGTCTTGTTGACGGATTGGCCTCCCGGACCAGAAGCACAGAAAGTATCGATGCGAAGATCCTTTTCCTCGATCTCGATCTCTGCCTCTTCTGCCTCCTGAAGCACCGCAACGGTGATCGCAGAGGTGTGGATTCTCCCCTGGGCTTCGGTGGCGGGAACCCGCTGAACTCGATGCCCACCCGATTCGAAACACAACCGCGAGAAAGCTCCCTTGCCACGCACGGCAAAGGTGATTTCCTTGTAGCCGCCCAGGTCGGTCTGGCTCTCACTGAGGATCTCGATCTTCCAGCGATTCTTCTCGGAATAGAGGCTGTACATCCGAAAAACATCGGCAGCGAAGAGCGCCGCCTCATCGCCACCGGTTCCAGCGCGCACTTCGAAGATGCAATCATCTCCGCCCTCGACCTGCTGATCGAGAATCTTCATCCGCACCGCCCGAGCCTGACTTGACATCGCTTCGGACAGTTGCTCCAGCTCCTGCTCGGCAAGTTCTTGCAGATCGGCATCCTCACCAGCAGCGATGATGGTGCGCGCTTCTTCCAGATCGAGAGAAGTCTTCAAGTAGTCGCGGTAGAGGCCCACCATTTGTGCGGTGGAACCGTGTTCCTGGAGCATCTTCCGAAAGCGTGCGCCATCGGACTGCTGGTCTGGATCCGAGATGAGTTGCTCGAGTTCGACGAAGCGAGCCTCCATCTCGGCGAGACGTTCGGAAAGTTTCCCTTCGATCGGCTTGCTCAGAAAATCAGAGGTGTCCTTGTCGGCTGCAGCCATCGAACGGCCTCTCCGGAACCGAGGCGACGCACCCCGGGGTACGTTCCAGGATGAGAAAGCGGGCCGGAGGGAGGCAACTCTTGCCTCGCACCGGCCCACATAAGGATAACGGAACTAAGAATCAGAGTCGGCAGGCTTCTGGTCGGAATCGTCGGCTGCTTCTTCTGCTGGAGCTTCCTCTGCTGGAGCTTCCTCCGCAGGGGCTTCCTCTGCCGGAGCTTCCTCTGCTGGAGCTTCCTCTGCCGGAGCGTCTTCTGCTGGAGCGTCCCCTGCTGGAGCGTCCCCTGCTGGCGTTTCTTCTACGGCAGCTTGCACTTCAGGAGCTTCCCCGGCGGGTGCTTCGTTTGTCTCCTTGTTATCGGTCATATGATCCATTTTCGTTCCTTTCTTTTTGGAAACGGTTTCTTCTTTGGTAGCAGCCTCTTTAGCGGCCGCCTCTTTGGCAGCTTTTGCTTTTGCTTCTGCTTCTTGCTCGAACTTCTTCTTCTTGCCCTCGAGGATCTTCTTGCGTCGCTGCTCGCGAGCGTCCTTGCGATCCGCAGCTTCCTTGCGCGCGGCTTCTTCCTCCTCGAGTTGTTTACGATGCTTTTCGGTACGTTCTTCGTCCGCCTGGGTGATTACCTCGGCGGCCTTGCCTTCTTTCCAGCCGAAACGCTTCTGGAACTTCTCGACCCGACCAGCGGCATCGATGTAGGTCTGTTTGCCGGTGTAGAAAGGATGCGAAGCACTCGATATATCCAACTTGTAGAGCGGGTATTCGTTGCCATCTTCCCATTGGATCGTCTCGGTCGTGTGCACGGTCGAGCGAGTCAGGAAAGCGAAATCCGCGTTGCTGTCTTGAAACACAACTTGGCGGTAGTCTTTGGGGTGAATGGCTTTTTTCATGCGCTCTATATCTCCGGTCGTCACCATTTCGAGTCGCCAGGATATCCCTGCACCGGCCACACACGCGACCTCAGGGGTGAGGGGTCCTGCAACTCCGCCCGCCCTTTATCGAGAAACCAGGCCCTGTACCGGCCCGGCGCCCTCCACAGCGGTAAGCGGGATCTAGAATCGTACGAATCCGCGCCCCTCACTGCAAGCGAAGCCAGATCGATATCCGCACAACTATCCCAGGCTCATGTGGCTCGATTGGCTTCGATCCTCTACCATCAGCGTGGAGAGGGCGTTTCGCATGACCGTTCCCCTGACGCTACGCTTCCGCGATTCCGCTGGAGATCATCAGCATCAGATCACTTCAGGACAGACCATCATCGGTCGCACTGAAGTCTGCGAACTCTTCATCAACGACGACACCATCTCCAGAAATCACGCCCGCATCATCGAACAAGATGGGGCTTTCTTGCTCGAGGACCTCGAAAGCAGGAACGGGGTGTTCGTCGGAGACCGCCCGGTGAAGTCAGTAGCACTGCGGCCAGGTATGGTGTTACGCCTCGGAAACGTATCCATCCTCATCGACGAAACCGACGGGTCCACTTTTAACATTCGCTTGATGGAAGATCTGCCCGAGCAGGGCGTGATGGACTCCCTCATCATCGACGACCTCCAGAAACACCTTGGTGATCCCTCGGTAAATGCCGATGAAGAGGGGACTCCTGCAGGCCTCGGTGTTGCTCTCGAGCTGTTCAAGAACGCCGCCGAAACCCTGCTCACCGGATCGAATCTCTCCAAAGTCACCGAGGGAGCGGTTGATCTTGCCTTGAAATCTCTGCCGGTGGATCGTGGTTTTTTGAGCCTCCGTGAAGATGGCCAGCTGGTGCCGCATGCCACCCAAGCACAGGCAGGACTCGATACGAACCGGCCGATGCAGCTCTCGCGAACCATCGCGGCACAGGTGATGGAAGACCGCGCAGCGGTGTTGATCCGCGACACGGGCAGCATGGAAGACCTGGCCACGGCCCACAGCATCGTCCAGATGCACATCCAGTCGGCGATGTGTGCACCATTGATCTCGGGAGATGAAGTGGTCGGCATCATCTACGTCGACTGTGTCGACTCCAAAAAAAGCCTCACTTCGGACCATCTTGGGATCATCTCGGTGCTCGCGTTGATGGTCTCCAGCGCACTGGAGCAACTTCGGCTACGCCAGTCGGTCGAGGAAGAAAAACGGCGGCGCGAAGAATTATCGTGCCGCCTGTCTCCCAATGTTGTCGATAAAGTTCTGGCCGGCGAAGCGGAACTCGGATCCAAGGAAGCAGAGATCACGGTCCTGTTTGCCGACCTGGTTGGTTTCACCTCGATGTCTGAAAAGCACGAGCCGCGTCAGGTGGTGGAACTCCTCAACGACCTCTTTGACGCCCTCACCGATGAAGTGTTTCGCCAGGACGGAACCCTGGACAAGTACATCGGAGATGCGCTCATCGCCTTCTTCGGTGCCCCTGAAAAACAAGATGACCATCCGCAGAGAGCCGTCCGGGCTGGCCTCGCCATGCAGCGGCGGCTGAAACAACTCGCCGAGCAGCACCCGGACTGGCCACCTCTGAGCATGAGAATCGGTATCAACTCTGGCATGGCGGTCGTCGGAGACATCGGATCCGAACAGCGCCGTGACTACACTGTCATCGGGGATCCGGTCAACGTTGCCAGTCGCCTCGAGTCCCAGGTAGCGCGTGGCGGACAGGTCGTGATCGGACCACTGACCGCAGAACGGTGCCGTGACGAATTCGAACTGGAAGAACTGGCAGAAATCGCACTCAAGGGGAAGAGCGAGGCGGTTCGGGCCTGGAAGGTGATTTCAGAGAACTGACCAGGGTCGTTCTCCCTGTCATTCAAGCAGCGTTCTCGCCGCTCGAAGCCTCTTCATCGGGATCAACTTGCGGCTCCGGAGATGCACTCGCATCGTCGGGTTGTTCTTTTGTCGGCTCTAACCGCACGGTTTCTGGAGTCGGCGTGTTGTCTCTGAGAGCCAGCACTCGCTCTTCATCGACCACCACCTTTATCCCCTTCATCGACTTACCGCTCACATCGAAGATGATGTCTCGCATCAGATCCTCGATTACCGAGCGTAAACCACGCGCGCCGGTACCGTGGCGACGAGCCATCCTGGCAATCTCTTGCAAGGCTTCGGGCGTGAACTCGAGATCGCCCCCCTCCATCAGGAAGAACTGGCGGTATTGACGCACGAGAGCATTGCGAGGCTCGGTCAGGACCCTGACCAGATCGTCATCGTCGAGTGGTTGCAGCGCGGTGATCACAGGAAGACGCCCGACAAACTCCGGGATCATGCCGTAGCGCAGAAGATCCTGGACCCCGGCGTGAGAGAAAAGCCTGGCTCGCTCGTGGAGATCCTCGAGATCGATCGCCTCTCGATCCTGAACGGAAGCATCCTCTTCCTTGCGGAAGCCAACCTTTTTGGCGTTGAGCCGTTCAGCGATGATCTCCGGAAGCCCATCAAACGCACCTCCACAGATAAAGAGGATGTTGGTCGTATCGAGTGGGATGTATTGCTGCTCGGGATGCTTACGCCCGCCCTGGGGAGGAATATTGGCAACGGTACCCTCGAGAATCTTCAGAAGCGCCTGCTGCACTCCTTCGCCGGAAACATCGCGGGTGATGGAGACGTTCTGGGTCGCCTTGCCGATCTTGTCGACCTCGTCGATGAAGATGATGCCTCGTTGTGCCTTCTCGATGTCGTAGTCTGCCGCAATCACCAGTTTCAGCAGCAGGTTCTCGACGTCTTCTCCGACATATCCCGCCTCCGTGAGTGTGGTCGCATCTCCGATCGCAAAGGGAACATCGAGCAGTTGCGCAAGGGTCCGGGCCATCAGGGTCTTGCCACTACCGGTCGGCCCGATCAGCAGGATGTTTGATTTCTCGATCTGCACCGGATCCTCGTCATCGGGAGGAGCATCGGTAGAGTCGAGATGAATCAACCGACGGAAGTGCAGATGAACGGCCACCGCAAGAGTCCGCTTTGCCTCCTCTTGACCGATGACCCAGCGCTCTAACTCCGCATAGAGGTGCTGCGGGGTGGGCAGATCGGCAATCGTACGGGGAGTCTCGGCGGCCGATTCCTGAAGAGTCGTCTCGTTGATGAGGGTATAGCAAAGATCAACACATTCATTACAGATGTAGACCCCGGGCGGCCCTGCGATCAATCGCGTCACATCGCTGGAACTCTTGCCGCAAAAACTGCAACTCTCCCCGCGCGGCGGAGAACCATTGTCTGATCCGGAACCTCGTGTCGGGGCTACCATCGTTGCTACCGGAGCTCTAGGCAGTCGCCGCAGCGGGCTTGAGGGTGTCGATCACCTGGTCGACCAGGCCATAGTCCAGGGCCTCGTTGGCTGACATGAAGAAGTCCCAGTGGGAATCAGCCTCGATGTCCTCGGCTTTTTTGCCCGTGTGTCTCGACAGGATCTCGCACAGTACTTCCTTGTTGCGCTTGATCTCGTTGGCCTGGATCTCGATGTCCATCGCCGTTCCCTGGGCTCCGCCCCACGGTTGATGGATCATGATGCGGGAGTGGGGAAGAGCATGGCGCTTGCCCTGTGAGCCCGCCGCCAGCAGCACGGCTCCCATCGATGATGCCTGGCCGATGCAGAAGGTTGCGATATCGCACTGCACGAACTGCATCGTGTCGTAGATGGCCAGGCCCGCCGAGACTGATCCGCCGGGACTGTTGATATAAATATTGATGTCCTGGTTCCGGTTGTCAGAAACCAGAAACAGGATCTGAGCGATGACCAGATTGGCCGTGTGGTCGTGAATGGCATCCCCGATGAAGACAATCCGATCCTTGAGCAGCCTCGAGAGGATGTCGTAGGAGCGTTCGCCACGCCCGGTCTTCTCGATGACGAAGGGCACGAGGTTGTCGTGAATGTTGTCGATCTTGCGCATCAACTCGTCGTTCATCCGTTCCCCCTGGGTTCCAGGCGGATCTCCAGCGGTTTCAAGAGCCGGAGACCTTGGCCTTCTTTCGTAGCATCTGTTTGACTTTTTCGCGCCTCATACCACTTCGTAACTCTGGCATCATACCGCCTCGGCGATACTGTTCGATCACCTGTTCCAGCGGTTGCCGGTAAGTGGCGGCGATCGCCTGGAGGCGCTGTACGATTTCGTCCTCGGTGACAAACACCTTCTCCTCGTCGCCTATGTGATCGAGAACGAAGATGCGGGTCAGTTCCTGGCGGGCTTGTTTCTCCATCGCCGAATCCTTGTCTGCCTCGGCGCGTGCATCGTCCTCGGATTTCCCCTCCTGGGTCAACTCCACCACGCGGCGCTGGGTCAAGGACTCCTGGCGCTGTGTCAGCAGCGATTCGGGAAGCTCCATCTCCACCGAATCGCAGATCTTTTCGGCCAGCAACCCCTCCTGGCGCGCATCTTCCTGCGCCTGGCGATTGGACTCCA
>JBBWWE010000459.1:0-10313 GCA_050256595.1 Planctomycetota bacterium | reverse complement strand
TGGTGAAGCCGATGAGAGGAACTTCTTCCGGTGGCAGTTCTTCAGGGCGTTGAGAAATTTCTGGATCGAACAGTTCCTCGTCGACTCCATTGGGGATCACCTTGACGCCTTTGTCGTGTCCCCGCTCTGAGATGACCCATTGTGCAATCTCCTCGGAGACGCAAACGATGCCGTCTGAATCTCGAAGTAGCAGGCGAGCCAGCCCATTGGCGAGTGGTTCGTTGGCTAGATTTCTAAAACTCCGGGTTTCGAGGGGCAGCGGGCTGTTTACCTCGAGGATGAAAGGCACTTTCAGTTTGCGAGCCAGATACAGCCCCCCCGGGTGCCACAGACTGTATCTTTCATAGATGAAGTCCGGAACTTCACCCTGGTGTTCCAGTCGTGCCAGAAAAAGTCGATTTTCACGATCTTCGACCGACTTATGTTTTCTTCGAGGGGGAAGATCGATGGGAATCAGTGGGAATCCATGGATTTGGCCCGCTTCGGCCCGGACTGTATGGATCTGCCCGACCAGATCGTGTCTCTGGAATGCCCGGCACAGTGATGCCACATGTACCGAGGCTCCTTTCACTCCTGGAAGAGGAACACCGGGATCTGCACAGATGTAGGAGAAGCGCTTCATCGGTTGGCTCTATCGCCCCGAAAGGGCACTTTTCAGGAAGTGTCCACGTAAAGTCGACACGTTGGTGGAGAGATTGAAGAGTTTTTCCGCTCGTGATCGTGCGGTCCCCTGAATGATTTTTCCTTCTTTGATGGTGGTGGCCAGTGTGCGAATCGAATCGGCAAGAGCCGTGGGGTTTGCCGGTTCGACGAGTAGCCCTGCGTCGTCCCCGACGATCTCGGGGCAACCGGTGAGGCTGGTGGTGACGATCGGGAGATCGAGTGCAAGGGCTTCCAGCAAGACGGTAGGGAGTGCATCCATGTTGCCGTCAGTATCTGGTACGCAGCCGAGAACCATCATGGAAGCATCGGCGCATCTCCGACGGACCTCTTCGATGGGGAGAGCTCCTGTAAATTCGACCTCGTTGCCGAGGCCTGACTGCGAGCAAAGTTGCTCGAGTCGATGCTTCTCGTCGCCATCACCGATGATGGTGGCGCGGAAGTTCAGATTGTCAGATTTCAACATTGCCAGTGCGTTGAGAAGGTGATCGAAGCCTTTCTTTGGAACCAGTCTGCCAACACTGATGATCTCCAACGGGTCGGTATTGCGCGGGGCTTCAGACGTTTCGAAGAAGTTCAGATCAATCCCGTTGTAGAGCCTGATGACTTTTTCAGCATCGACTCCGGGCGTATTTTCGAGGATGAAATTGCGGTTGAAATCGCTCACGGTGATGGCAAACGAAGCCCTCTCGACGAGATCCCTGAACAGTTCCCTGTCGACCGTATCCCTGAAGATGTCCTTTGCATGGCAGGTGAACGAGTAGGGGATGTCATAGAGGATTTTTACCAGTGCGGCCACCCGGGTCGATATCGTCGCAAAGTGTGCGTGGATATGTTGAACCCCGGATAACTTCGCCTCGGCGCCGATGATTAACGCTCGCAACAACATGTCGAGATCCCTCGGGATCCGGTATTTGCGGAGAAACTCAACCGCGGGTTCCCAGCGGTCCATCTGCGGCACCAGGCCCGGTTCGAAGTCTCCCAGTTTCGTCCAGAACGATTCAGGCTTCTCGCGCTGAATGTAGCGAATGGTTAGTTTCAGTTCGCTGAGGCTCCCGTGATATCTCCCATCTCCAGGAGGCATCAAACTGAAAACCTCTACCTCGACACCCTGCCGTTCGAGTTCGAGAACTTCATTGAGAATGAAGGTCTCCGACAGGCGGGGGAACATCTTCAGGAGGTAGGCAACATGAAGGGGTGGTTCAGGTTCTGATGAGATTGGATTTGGCAACGGGATGGACCTTTCTCTTCAGCAAATGTTGTTCTCGGATTTTTTCGACCCGCGTCAGGAAATTACCGACACCATCCATGACAAGTCCGCACTCTTCAGGGGTCGGTAGGTTGGAGCGGGAGATCTCTTCCCGGATGGCGCTGGCAAGTATCTCGCTATCGAGTTGAGATGGATCGAGAGTTCTGATGAGACCCAGTTCGGAGAACTTGGAGGAGCGCAGCCACTGCTCTTTGCGCGGGAACACCCTGGGAATTGCGATGACCGGTTTTTGACAGGAAAGAGCCTCCATCAGGGCGTTGTAGCCGCCCATGGTGACGATCAGGTCGGCAGTTCTCAGGTGCTCCTCGAGGTGAGTGGTGAAACGAAGGATCTGTGCGTTGTGGAGCGAGCCGAAACAGCCGGCGAGGGTACGTGAGTCTGCCCGTGAGAGATACGGACCGGTGACTAGCGTTCCTTCGAGGGTGTCCGGTTCGTTTCTGAGTACCTCCAGAAAATGGTTGCCCAGTGGCAGCCCGTCTTCTCCACCTCCCGAGACGCAGACGACATGTGGTTTTTTCGGTCGGTGGAGAAAAGACCCCTTGGCCTTATTGCCCGGTTCCAACTGGTGGACGGAACGCCGCAGGTAACCCAGATAATCAATCCGCTTCCGGGTGCTATCGCTGAGTTTGTACATTTCGCCGAGATCGAAGATGTGCTTGTTGCCGTAGACCCAGACATGGTCGAAGAGAGATTCGATCAGTTGGAAACAACCATTGGATTTCCAGTCCTCTTGAACTTTCTCTGGTTCATCGATGATGTCACGAAGGCCGATCACGATTTGTGTTCCCAGGGCCTTGAGATCGGGCATCAGGGGGAGCAACTCACCGCGAAGTCCTGTAGGAACATGATCGACAACAAAAAGATCCGGCAGGAACTCGGTCAAGGATCTTCTGAGAGTTTCACGACGACGAGCTAGCGCCTCGGTGGTGTTCATCAATTCATTACGAGGAATGTAGTTTCCCTGTCGATCCTTGGTGATCGCATCGAGGGTGACGATGGTTGTCCTGGCCGGAAGTGTGTAAAAACGCGCCCGAGATGACCCGGTCACGATGAGGATCTCGATGTTGGCGAGATGCATTTGAATCTGTTGTGCCAGCAACAGGCAGCGTCGGAAATGCCCGAGTCCATACCCGTCATGGCTATAGAAGGCGATGCGGTAGTTCGCGGAGGGCTGTTCGTGGGAGTTGGCGACAACACCGGACATGTCGGGGATCCTCTTCAGTAACAGTACTTCACCCGATTCGGTGCAAATGTAATGCCACAGGACTCGTTTGTACTCAAATGGTCGAGAGGTGTCGATATATCTTTGTAACTTGTTAATATATATAAGGTTATGAAAATGTGTAATGGCCCAGGATCGTGATCACGAGCGGTGGTATGGCGAGATATGACCAGGGTGCACTACGATACAAAATCGTTGGCTATATAGAGCCATATTGTTGGCGGGTTGTAGCCACGGCTGACGCTGATCAGTTCGAGTCGCTCGATCCGATGCCGCGCTTTTCCAGACGGTGACGCAGAGCTCCGCGCGTGAGGCCAAGCAGGCGGGCCACCTCGGATACGTTCCCATCGGTGTAAGCGAGAGCTTGCTGGAGCAATTGTTTTTCGATGGCAGCGAGAGTGCACTCTCGCGAATCGAAATCAAACTGCAGTTCACTCGCTGTTTGCGGTCCGAAACCGCGTTCTTCATCGAGAACATGATCATCCAGTAGACCAGCGGAATGAATCTGGCCATCGGTGGAGACGAGAACGAGCCTTTCGATGGTATGCGCCAGTTCTCTGACATTCCCCGGCCATGAATATTTTCGCATTTCATCACGAACCGACTCAGGCAGGGTAAGTTGAGATTTCCGATACTTCTGCTTATTGAGGTCGACGAAGTGGTCGATGAGAAGATCGAGATCGTCTCCTCTGTCTCTCAGGGGTGGGAGATGAATGGAGAGGACCTTGAGTCGGTAATAGAGATCGGATCGGAACGATCCATTACGAGAAGCCTCTTCAAGATCCTGGTTAGTCGCTGCAATGATCCTGACATTTGCAGAATGTTCTCGGGTGCCACCGACGCGCCGTACCTTCTTCGTTTCCAGAACGTTGAGCAGTTTTGTTTGCATGTCGAGAGGCATGTCACCGATCTCATCGAGGAAGATGGTGCCACCAGATGCTACCTCGAAGAGGCCTTGCTTCTTCTGTGATGCACCGGTGAAGGCGCCCTTTTCATGACCGAACAACTCACTTTCGATCAGATCCTTGGGCAAGCCACTGCAGTTGACCTGCAAGAACGGAAAACGCGACAGCCCTCCCGAGTCGTGAATGAAACGGGCGATCAGGTCCTTTCCGACCCCCGTTTCGCCTCCGATCAATAGCGTGGGGAGATCGGCAGCATTCTCCACGGTGATCTCGGAGATCTGCTCGATCACCCTGAAGATCTCTTTCATCTGAGGACATTCACCAACGATCTTCTTGTGGCTGGTCAGAGCAGAGACCCGTTCGTGAGCATCGACAAGCCTTCGGACGGCGGCGTTCGACAGTTCACGTTCGACCACGAGGTGCAACTCTTCCAGATCGAGTGGCTTCTCCAGGTAATCGAGTGCTCCCTCCTTCATCGCTTCGACGGCGCTATCAACAGATGCGTAGGCAGTGATCATCAACACCGGGACCTCAGGCATTTCTTGCCTGAGTTTTCTCAGAACTTCCAGGCCTGAAATGTCGGGCAACTGAACATCGAGGATCGCCATGTCGATGGATTCACTTTTGATGATACTCATCGCCTCGGCTCCCGTTTCGGCAGCGAGGCATTGATGTCCTCCCCGACCTAACTCCAGGGTCAGGGATTGCAGGAGAGGTTGCTCGTCATCAAGGATCAGGATCTGAGCCATTCGTCGCCTTTCGATCTCACTGACCGGAATTGGCAGAGGATGCAGGGATTATCACCGACATCCTTGTCCCCTTGCCGCAAGAAGATACCACATCGATTCGTCCGCCATGGCCGTGGATGATGCGTTGAGCCAGGGATAGTCCGAGTCCGAGCCCGCTTTTCTTGGTGGTGAAATACGGGGTGAAGAGCCGAGAGGTGATTTCATCCGACATCCCGTGTCCCTCGTCGATGACCTCGATAAAGACATCTCTGGATTGTCTGAATGACTTCAACTGGACGATATCTCCCGACTCCGAGGCTTCGATGGCATTATTGAGCAGTACCAGCACGACTTGCTCGATACGTCGAAAATCGAACTCCATCACGGGTAGATCTTCCGAGATCTCGACCTGCAGTTGCACCTTTAGTTTGTCGGAAAAGGGTCGAACCGTGTCGGCAACCGCATGCAGGTGAGAACCGAGCTCAGATTCTATTTTATCCAGGTGAATCGGTTTGAGTCCCTGCAGCAAATCTTTGAGCCATCGGTCAGCGCGATCCACCGTCTCCATCACCTGGCGTAACGAGAGTGAGGTGGAACTCGGGTCATCACTGCGCAGGCACCCCTGAGCCAGAGCTCGGATACTCCCGAGCGGATTTCTAAGGTTGTGAGCCACGGATGCGGTCATCTCACCAACCGCTGCGAGTCGTTCGCGATCCACCAGTTGTAACTGGTATTTTTCGATCGCTTCCGACATCGATTCTACATCACGGGCGAGGCTTCCCAGTTCGTCGCGAGATGTGATCGGCACTTTCATACCGTAGTGCCCTTGCGAGATTTCCTGAGCGGCCCGAGATAGCCTTTCGATGGGAGTGACGATCCACTTCTTCAGCAGAACGAAGAAAGCAAGGCAACTGACGATCAAGGTGATTCCGAGAATGACCAGTACAGCGGTGATCAACTCCGAGGCACTGCGGGCTCTCGTCTCTGTGACTCCGATACTTTGCTGCTGGAGTTCTTCCAGAGAACGCACCGCGTTGGCGATGTCTGGTACCAGGTGATCCTTGAGCCAGTTACGCGAACGGTTCAGCGCCTTCTCTTCGAGCCCTTCCTCGAGGTACTGGAAAGCGCGAGTGACGGCTCGACCAAAGTTTTTGACCGGCTTCTCAAGCTCGAGGATTGCGACCGTTTCGTCGGCT
The DNA here is from genome assembly GCA_050256595.1 of Planctomycetota bacterium. GTDB lineage: Bacteria > Planctomycetota > UBA8108 > UBA1146 > UBA1146 > UBA1146. The sequence continues at coordinate 4,332 of JBBWWE010000459.1, read as the reverse complement.
GGCAGCGGCGTTGTTGCATCACCCAGGGTGTGGATGATCTGCAGGCAGCGATCGATTCTGCCGTTGAAGCGGTCCCGATCTGACTTTTTCCAGCCAGGCATTTGCTCGATATCTGCGGTGCTCGCGAGCAGGAGATCGCGGATTTCTCCGGTGGCGACAAGACTTGCACGGCTTCTCTGGCTTTCGTGCATGGCAGTCTGCAGATCACGGATCACCAATACAGCAGCGATGCTGCCACCGAGTGAGGTGACGAGAAGGGCTGTCAGGAGTAGTCGGATGCGTGTACGAATCAGCATCAGTCTCCTCCTTCTCTTGCGATGAGCCATTCGTGAGAGAATCGATCGCCATTTCCGGTTGTTTCCCGTTCAAGGCTCCATTCGATGCGTACCCTGCTCCCGGCCGGGACATCTGACAGGCTCGTCACGTCCAAGAACTCACCCGCGAGTTTTGCCTCTACCGGTACGTTCTTGCCATCGACGCTGAGAAAAATCTCGGGTAAGGAAGTGAGTTCTCCGGTCAATGCATAACGCCAGCGCAGATTGCGTCCGGATGAGAGTGTTGCTGGTGCTGGATCGATGGCGACCACATCGAGTGGACGCTCGGGGGCAGACGATCGTCTGGAGATTCCCGGATACTCCAGCCCTGAAGGCGCTGCTGGCCCCCTTCCATCTGCGCGCGCCGAAGCTGTCGTTGCCACGAACTCGTTCCATGGGGGGTGTTTGTCGCCGGTGGAGATGAGCCAGACCGAACCCCGCTCGATGTGTCGACTATCGTCATCGGTAAGAAGAAGCCGGTTTCCTTGACGCTCTTGAAAGGCGATCGCGAGTTCGCCGAGTGGATCGAGTAGAAAACCAGATGTCGGAAGGGAGGCCCCATCGTGCATGGCGATGGTGACGGAGTTGTCGAGAACTTCTGTTACCGAGGCGAAGCCGGGACGCGCTTTGACTGAGCCTGTATGGAGATCAACTCCCTCGATGCGTGTTCCCGTGGGTCCGGGTCCGACGCCACTCGATGCCCACATTCTTGTACGCAGCAGATCCTGGTCGGAACTATGGATGGAAGGACCGCCATTGTCGACAAACAGGCAGTGACTCACGTCGAGCATTCCATCGTCGAGCAGTCGCACTCCAAACCCGGATCCGGCCGCGATCAAGCAGGAACGAATCCGGGTCAGGGCGGCACTGGAATTTCCCGTGACGAGGATCGATTCCTCGCCTTGGTTGCCGAGAAAAGAACAATCGGAGATGGAAAGGTCACCGGGAGCGTCGGCATCGATATGGACTCCGGAGCGGAAGTTTTCGAGAAAGGAACTCTGTTCGATGCGGATTCTCAGATCGACCGGGGCATCGTCCGGGTATCGGACATCGAAACTGGCACCGTGATCCCGATTGCCCTGGGCGAGGATTCCGCGTAGACCGATGCGCACCCGGGCTGGATCTTCATCGCTTCCGAACGGTTCGTCGATGCGAATGCTGATCCCGACATCAACGTTTCGAGAGATCACGCAGCGCTCCATCTCGATCCGGGTCTTTTCTCCTCGGCGCGGGATCATGGGGGAGACGGTAATACCGCTCTGACCGTTCTCTTCGAGGGTGCAATCGCGCAAGGCGACATCGATGAATCCCTCGATCCGGATGCCGTCACCGCCGTTGTTTCTGAAGGTGCAATGGTGGATGAAAGCGATCGATTCCCCATCCTCATCGTGATCGGTCTCGATCTGGATCCCCTTGTCACGAAATGAATGAATCTGGCAACGAGAGATTCGAACCAGACAATCGTCAGCGACGATGGCTCGCCGCACCTCGTTGGCTCCGTCGAAGAACAAACCGTCGATCACCACCAGTCGTTGACCTGGCGGGATGATCAGTACGTCACGCTGCGGTTTGCCAGAAAGTTCAGTGTGGTAGTTGATCGGATCTGCCATGCCTCTGAAGCCCGGCGGGAAACCGCCATAGATGGCCATCCCCTCGAACAGAAGCAGTTGTTCGCGGTAGCGTCCGGCAGCGACATGGATGTTCACTCCCGGCAACCCAATCGCTTCACCGATGGCTTGGTCGATGGTTTGCAGTGGTTTTTCGGCAGAGGTCCCGTCTCCGCCTGGCTCTGCGTTGTCATCGACGTAAAGGACAGGGTTGGGCAGCGCCGGCCACTGATATTCGTTGTCGTCGCTTTGACCCTGTTCATCGATGGCACGAACCACGACGAACTGGGGTTCACCATTGGGAAGGTCAACGATGGTGTGGGTGGTTGCTCCAGCAGAGGTGGTGGCCGATGGGGTATCGAAATCGTGTTTTCCAGATCGTGAAGCGAGAAAGATCCGGTAGATCATCTGCTCGGATGGAGTGTGGTCGTCTCGAGCCGGATGCCAGGAGATGAGAATCTGCTGATTTGCCGCGATGACCGAGCGAGCTCCGGGGAAATCTGGTGGGTTGTCGATACGGTTATCGAGCGAACTGCATGCACCCAAGGTGGGGACGAAACCCCAGCCCATCAGCAAGATGCCGAGGGCCATACTCCAGAATGGAGATCGGGGACCTGGATGCAGGTCTGTGGGATGGGATGGGGCCACGATCGACACGATTCCTCCGGAGAACAGGTGCAGGGAAGTCCTGTCTCTCTCTCATCTTACCGCATCCGGCCAGAGCCTGCGGCCCCTTCTCAGGAACCGTCTGCCAGGCCGATCCTGTTGACCTCATCGGTGGCTAACGGCACCTGTGGATCTCCAACGTAGTAGAGCAGGAAACGGGGACCCATTGGTTCCGGTTCGGGCAGCATCACCGAGGGCTGTTTTAGATCATCCGAATCGAACAAAGGGGGGAGGACCAGGTCCGACGAGGGATCGAGAACAGGCGTGACGAATCCACTCCAGTCGAAGCCATCGATACTGGTGGCGTATCCGAGCACGCTGTCGTTGTCGATGGCCGGAGACACCGGGAGTGCTTCGTAAAAGAGATGCCATTCGATCAGGTTTCCACTGGTGTCAACTTCACGGGCGATACTCGGTGCCTGGACCGCGAAGTCATCAAAGGTACCGGGTCCACCGATAAAAACGGGGCTGGCCGCAGCTCCGGTGAGAACTCCATCATCGATGGTCCAGGCGATGCCATCGCTGGAAACGGCCATTCCGATCACCGACGACAGATCGCTACGTTCTGCCTCGAAAGCCATTTGCAGGGGGGCGGTTGGGCTGACCGTTCGTTCGACGGAGGGATCGACGACTCGCACCACGTTTCCAAAAGAGGCACCGGGTTCGAGCCCGGTACAGAAGACAGGGTTGCCCCAGGTGACTCCATCTCCCGAGGTGGTCCTCATGATGGCGCTGGTCAGGCCGGCCACGCCGAACAGGCCTTCGAACCACATCGTATAGCGGCCATCGACGCCAACAGCGAAACTGGTGTCGAGCAGGACGGTCGGATCGGCAGCTCCCGCCGGGGAGATCAGGGTTCCATTCACATTCAGATCGGGCATGCTCGCGCCATTCATCACCTGCGTACGATCGACGGTGAAGGTGGGGAAGTCCTCCTCATTCGAGGTGATCAGCCCGATCGAGGTATTCCCAACCCCGTCTTTTCCCTCGTAGAAGAGCATGAAACGATCCTGTCTCTGGTCATCGTCAACGATGCTGGGACTGTCGACCTCGAGGTAGTCGAAATTAGCCGGAACGCTGCTGTTATCAGCGGTTTGTCGATCGGAGAGGACCGGTTCCACTCGATCAGTGGCGAGGTTTCGATGCTTGGAAAGGGCGAGGGGCGGAGCCGCCACTGGTGCGGGTGCGGAAGGTGGGGAGCCACCACAACCGGTCATAACAAACAGTGCCAGCAGTCCAACAAATGTTTGGAAACTTGAAATTCCCGGAACCGTGATCAACGACTTCCACTGTGGCATGTGGGCCTCCATGGTGATTTCTGTGCGATTCGACGGAACACTTCGGCAGGACTTGGTGAATAGTTAACGGCAAAAGTTAATCTACTCAACCTTTCCTCGAAACATTCTCAAGGAAAATGACTTCAAGTGACAGTAATGACAGATACGTTCGTAGTGAGTGTCGCCAGATGAGTGGGTATTGAGTTGTCAGCAGTATGCAAACTTTCGAGGCGCCCCTAGAATTGAAATCGCGCAGTTATTGTCTCATCCAGCGCGCGTATGGGGGGCCGACGCAGGATCCATCGACTCGTTGTCGTGTTCATGGAGCCTCCCCAACGCTGTAGATGCTGATCGCGGGATTACGGGAGCAATTGGAAAATGTCGAACACGGCCAACTGTAGCAGCAAGAGCCATCTCTGGGTCCTGTTGTGGGTACTCAGCTTGTGCGGCTGGGGTTCAGCTCAGATT
>JBBWWE010000458.1:0-4778 GCA_050256595.1 Planctomycetota bacterium | reverse complement strand
GGTCGAGGTCGACCAGGTGGTGCTGCACTCCTTCGCCCATCTGGCCGAGCAACGTGCAGATGCCGAGATCTCCAAGGAGATCCTGGCCGAGGTCGGCGAACGTCTCGAGTCGGTCGGCTATCAGGTCCATCACACACCGTGGGGTTACTTCAACGAGTTCAAGATGCACGTCGAGGGTCCCGGCATCGCCAAGGTGTTCAAGAGTTTCTGAACATCAACTCCACAGTTGCAGCAATCCCGCCTCGACCAGACCGACGATGAAACCGAGCACGCCGCCGAGGATTTCGATGTGGCGTAGTTCTTTTTTTGCCACTCGTAGTACTAGCCGTTCCATCTGATCGAGTTCAAAGGCGAGGATGCGATCGCGTACCTTCTGTTTCAGATCGAGCTGCTCTCCCATACTGGCGTGCAGATTTTCGCCCAGTTCTTCGACGAAGGAGAACACTTCCTGCTCGATGCGGGTGCGGATCTTGTCGACCAGATCATCGGGGATGAAGGCGTTCACTATCGTGCCGAAGCTCTCTAGCTGATCCTCGATGAGAGTATCGATGTGCTGCTTCAACTTGGCGCGGATGGCATCGCTGGTGGCCAGTTTCTGGACCAGTTCGGCGATATCTTCCGGCGAGATCAACTCTTCCTGGACGGTGTCGGCGATGTTCTCGGCCAGATCCTTCTGGCGCCTCGGCACGACCCCCTGGAAACGAAGCGGCCCGAATCCGACCGGCCGGTGGGGCCGAAACAGCATCTTCACTGCCAGCCAGTTGGTCGCCCAGCCGATCAGCGCGCCGACCAGCGGAAACACGACCCAGGGTAGCCAATCCTGCATCGATGGCTCCTATCGGACGATTCGGAAGCGGGTCGGTTTGCCGCGCGAATCTGCTGGAGTCATCAGGATGACGAGACCCAATCCCGCGACGAAGCCGCCGACATGCGCCCACACCGCCACCATGCCTCCGCTGCCGGTGAGTCCTCGAAAGACATCGATGCCGATCCAGATGCCGAGAAACCAGCTCGCTCGCATCTCGAAGATACGGATGAAGTAAAGCAGCCACAGAAACACGCGCACCTGCGAGTGCGGAAAGCACAACCAGTAGGCACCGAGGGCTCCCGCCACAGCACCGGATGCGCCGACGGTCGGGATGACGGAATCTGGAGAGAGGGCGGTGTGAGCAAATCCGGCGGCCAGTCCACAGAGCAGATAGAAGATCAGATATCGGACATGTCCCAGTCGTCCCTCGACGTTGTCACCAAAGATCCACAAGAACCACATGTTTCCGAGGAGATGCAACAAACCGGCGTGAAGGAACATCGAAAGAAATAGTGGCAGCACTGAGTTGGCAAAGGTGATCTCGACTTGCTTGTAGCGAACAGGAGAGATTTCGACATCGAGACTCTCCTGACCCTCGAGGTAGGCGCTCAGAAACGCCGGACGCAGTCCATAGTCATAGGCCGTTTCTTTTCCGGGGCCCAACTGCCACAGGGTCACCACCACGTTGAGGACGATGATGCCGATGGTGACATAGGGTGTGATGCCACTGGGTTCACTATCTCTCAGGGGGATCACTGGACGACCTCTTCGATCCGGACATCCTGTAACACCTGGCGGTAGACCTCGATGGTGCCTTCGACCATCGCATCGGCACTGAAGTGGTCTCGAGCACGTTTTTTGCCCCGGCTTGCCATTTCCTGTGCGCTGGTGGGGTCATCGAGCAGTTCGTCGATCACCCGTGCTAGTTGCTGAATCTCCGCTGGTGGTACAAGCCGCCCGGTGACCCGATCCTCGATCAACTCGGGGATTCCGCCCACATCGGAGGCGACCACAGCGAGTTCCAGGCTCAGGGCATCGAGGATGCTGGTGCACAGTCCCTCCTCGAGACTGGGCTGGAGGTAGAGATCGAAGGCACCGAACCAGGAACTGATCTGTTCTTGTTCCTGAAAGCCAACCAGATGAATGCGGTCTTCCATTCGATGTTGTTTGGCGCGATCGCGCAGCAGTTTTTCTTGGTCTCCATCTCCTACCAGCACCAGGTGAAGTTGCGCTTCTCTGTTAGAGAGTTGCGCCATCGCATCGATCAGATGGACATGCCCCTTCTCGCGGGTGAGAGACCCGACCGAACCGACCAGAAGGGTATCGGTGCCGAGACCGATCGATCGTCGAATCTCGTCGCGGTCGATCGTCGCTGGAGGTAAAGGAGGAACTCCATCATGAACCACCTCGATGCGGTCATTGCTGATCCCATCGGCTTGTAGTACCCGGCCGATCTGCCGCGAACTGACGATGAAACGATCGACCGATCGTCCGTACTTGAGGTGGGTGAGACCGGGAAATCCGCTGCGATGGATGGAAAATCCCACTCGTCGTTGCACCACGGTTTTCGGGTTTGTTGCCATGCCGACACGAGCCAGCAATCCGCTCGAGTGAGCATGGGCGGTATGGTACTGGACGATCTGTGGATTCAGCTGGGCGACGAGCTGGCGAAACTTCATCAGGTCCCGTGCTGAGCGCATCGACAGGGCATGAACCGCAATTCCGCTGTCCTCGGAGCGTCGAGCCAGTGGCGATCCGGGCGGGCATACCAGTGCCGTCTGATGTCCGCGCTGGCGCAGGCCTTCGAGTAGCAGCAGCGTCTGGCGCTCGCCTCCACGCCAGTTTCGAGCAGTATTCACGTGCAGAGAGGTGATCGGTTGCATCGCTCGTTGGCCCCTTTTCGACACCCGAGGGTACCCCACAGCACTGAATCGAGGAAGCCAGGGCACTTCCCTTGCTGGATTCGGTCGCGGCTTGGACAATGCCGAGCAGAAGGGGGAGTCGATTGACCTGTCCTGCTCATCTGGTTCGAGGTGACGGCGGAAGCATCGGTCTGTTCGTGCTCGATGGGCTCGGCGGCTTACCTCATCCCGATCATGGGGCGACCGAACTGGAAGCCGCCACCACCCCGCATCTCGATGAGCTGGCACAGAATTCATCACTGGGCCGCATCCAGTTACTGCCGCCGGGGATCACTCCCGGCTCGGGCCCCGGTCATCTTTCGCTGTTCGGGTACGATCCGATGCAGATGGAGTTTGGCCGCGGTTTGCTGGAGGCACTCGGCAGTGGTTATCCCCTGGCGCCAGGAGAGATCGCCGCCCGCGGTAACTTCTGCACCCTCGATGACGAAGGCGAGGTGACCGATCGTCGCGCTGGACGCCCGACCGACGCCGAATGCCAGCGTCTTTGCACACTGCTGTCGGAGCAGGTCACCGTCGATGGGGCACAGGTGCAGTTGCTTCCGGGCAAGGAGCATCGATTCACCTGGGTGTTGACCGGTGATGGACTCGGGGCTGCGGTCAACGACAACGATCCCCAAGTGACCGGTCGAGTGCCGCTTCCCTTTGCTGGCCGAGACGATGCATCCGAGCGAACCTCGACCCTGGCGAGCCACTGGCTGGCCCAGGCGACTCAGGTATTGAGTGGCGAGAACGCGGCCAACAGCGCGCTGTTGCGTGGTTTCTCGACCCGGCCCGAGGTGCCCAGTTTCGAGGAGCTCTACCGGCTAAAAAGTGGTGCCATCGCCATCTACCCGATGTACCGCGGAGTGGCGCAGTTGGTCGGGATGGATTCGCTCGATGCGGGCGACAGTCTGGCCGATCAGGCGACAGCGGTTACGTCTGCGGTCGAGAACGGTTTTGATTTTGTCTTCGTCCATCACAAGGACACCGATACTGCCGGTCATTCGGGAGATTTCGCCGCCAAGGTGGCGGCGATCGAGGCCTTCGATGCGACGTTGCCGGCGTTCTTGGCGGCCGGTCTCGATGTCATCGCCATCACCGGCGATCACTCGACGCCGACCTCGATGAAGGAACACTCGTGGCATGCGGTGCCGCTACTGGTTCATTCGAAGCGAGCGTTGCCGGTCGAGGGAGTCCCCTTCCACGATCGTGGTTGTGTCTACGGGGACATCGGCACCATCCGTGGCCACGAACTGATGCCGCTGTTGATGGCTCATGCCGATCGTCTCGACAAGTTCGGGGCGTAAACGCGACTTTGAAAGACTCTCGAATCTCTGCGGATGCTCTGAATGCAGATCATCGGACCGATACTGTCTCTTCTGATGTGGTCTTTTTTCTCCGTGCTGGGTGGGTAAGATGGAGGCTGGGTGACCGGGTTGAATTATTGAATCTCTCGAGTGATTTCTTGCCCGCCAGGTGAGTCCGTGTTTTCAAGGAGGTGTCCTCGTGACACGCCTCTGTATGGTTTTGATAATCCAGGTGATCTCCTTGATCCTCTGTATGCCCTGCTCCGTGACCGCCCAGGGTCTCGATGACCAGCAGCACCTTCGAGACTGGTATCCTTATTCGATCGTTCCGCCCTTCCATGGTGCCGATTACAGCGGGCAAGACTCTCCGGATGTGATCTACGCCGGAAACGCTCGTTTTCGCCTCGACCAGGAGCCGACGATCCCAGCCCAGTTGCAAAGACCGTTCGAGATCGATGGTCAACTGGTCAAGGGATACTGGCTCGTTCATTTCCTCGATGGAGTGACACCTTCACTGCAACTTCGTCTCGACGAGCTGACCGGTGAAGTGCGCGGCCCCGATGGGCGCAGACTGGCTCGCTGGTACATCCCAAATCGAACTCACATCGTGTGGATCGAGAACAGAAAGATCCTGGAGACTCTGGAAAACTGGCCCGAAGTGGCTGCGGTGGTTCCGTATCATCCGGCCTACAAGATCTCGCAGTGGATCGGTAGTTTCGAGTTGACCACTCCCGAGCGGGTGGGACGCAAGAGTTACTTGCT
>JBBWWE010000457.1:0-5914 GCA_050256595.1 Planctomycetota bacterium | reverse complement strand
CCGGGAACCCGCGAATACGGGACTGCCACGGTACTGCTGTCTCTGACAGGCGAGGGGAAAATCGCTCGCAAGGTTCCCGCTCATGCCTTTGTTCCGGCACCGAGGGTCGAATCCGCTTTTTACACCTGGACCCGCACCGATTCGGGTCAGCAACTGCCCGGCAACCTGGTGCAACTGGTGCGCAGTTGCTTCCGCCAGCGCAGGAAGACGTTACGCAAGATTCTCAAGGATTGGCTCGAAGCCGATGATCCCTGGTGGCAGGAGATGGGAGTCGATCCCGCCACCAGACCGGACCAGTTGTCGCCTCGGCAATGGGAATCGCTGGCTCGAAAGATCGGCGACAGTTCTCCCTTGGGGTAGCCTGCCACGGTGACCAGGGGTATGATTCCCCTCTGCCAGTCCGGTTTTCTCACCGTGCAAACCGCGCAACTGGCTGCGCCGAAGACGGCTTCTTCCACAACTTCACAGTTTTTCGGATCCGGATGAGATTTTCCGGGAGGTTTCCTCCTTGCTGGTTTCATCATCGTTTTGGAATTGACTTGGAGTCGGAAACGGACGTTGCTGCGAGGTGAGTGAAGTCAGCAGTTTCGATGCAAGTTTGACCCATCCTGATGGGGTCGCGGTGAGCGAGAGGAACAGATGGACGGAATCCCTGGCCACAACGAGCTCGAACGGATCCGTGATGCGAATCCCATCGAGGATGTCGTCCAGGAACACGTCGAACTGACGCGGCGGGGTAATGTCTTCAAGGGTTTGTGCCCCTTTCATCCCGACAAGAACCCATCGATGGATGTGAACCCCGATCGAAGAACTTTTCGCTGCTGGTCCTGTGAGGAACATGGTGACGTGTTTTCCTTTGTCCAGAAGATCGAGGGAGTGGAGTTTCCCGAGGCCAAGAAAATTCTTGCAGAGCGGGCGGGAATCGAGATCAAGCAGTGGAAACCAGATCCCCGGCTCAAACAGCAAGAGGATCAAGATCTTCAACTACTGGAGAGAACTGCAGCGTGGTTCGAGAGGCAACTTCAATCCACAGCGGGTGCACCGGCTCGCAAGTATCTCGCTGATCGTGGATTTACTGAGGATTCCATCCGCAAGTTCAGAATCGGATTTGCACCGCCTGGTTGGCATAACCTGTGTGTCGAACTGGGGCGTCTCGGTGATGGGGCTGCTGGTGCCATGGAACGCGCGGAAAAACTCGGTCTGATCAAACAGGGTCAACGAGGAGATGGGTATTACGATGCTTACCGTGATCGCGTGATCTTTCCGATCCACGAGCAGCGTCGCGGAAAGGTGGTCGGCTTCGGTGGACGACATCTGGGGTCGGAACCGTCTGACTCCGGGGATGATCCTCCCAAGTACATCAATTCTCGAGAGTCCAAGATCTATTCCAAGAAACAGCATCTGTACGGTTTCCGCGAGGGTCGCAAGGAGATCGGCAGCAGCAAGAGAGCGATCCTGTGCGAAGGATACACCGATGTCATCATGGCTCATCAGTGCGGATTCCCGATGGCGGTTGCATCTCTAGGTACCGCTCTGACACGCGAACATGTCTCTTTCTTGTCGAAAAAGGTCTACAGGATCGATCTGCTCTTCGATGGCGATGAGCCAGGACAGAGAGCCGCATGTCGTTCTTGCGAGTTATTCCTGGGAACCGATGTGGAGGTCAGGGTCGTTATGTTGTCACAGGGACAGGACCCCTGTGATCTGCTCACATCCGAGCAGGGTGGGGAAAGATTCGAGAGTTTGCTCGAATCGGGAGAGGATCCTATCGAGTTCGTCGTGAAGCAGATCCAGATGGAGCATACCGGTGACAGTGCTGCAGCGACTCAGCGTCGCATGAGCGAGATTTCGAGTCGAATTCTCGAGAGATTCGTCGGAACCTCGCTGGAGACGGCCGCGGTCGTCGTGGCCAGGGTGACCGGCCACAGTGAATCCAGTCTGCTGAAGGATCACCACCGATTGGTGGCAGAGCGTCCCTCCCGTCCATCTCCAGCGTCCTCGAATAGATCGGCGGATTCCCCCGAGTTCTCCGAGGAGAGTGCGGCTGTCGCTGACGGTGATCTGACCGCGACCGAAGATGCGATGCTGGTCAACATGCTGCTGTATCCCTCTCAGATCGAGTTTTTGCTGAGGATTCACCCACCAGAGCGCTGGAGCCATCCGATTCGCAGGTCGCTGGCGATACGATTCAGTGCGCTGGGTGCGCCTCCCGATCCAGTTCATATCGAGAAAGATCTCGAGAAGAGTTACTATTTGCGCCTGCAAGAGCGGGCCGATCGTGAAAGGCAATGGATCGGTACGGATGACGCCAAAGAGAGTGAATTCGATCTTGCCCATCAACTATTGATCGACTGGCTGATTCGAAAACGGGAGCAATTCCCACCACAGCAACAACACTTAGAAAAGATCATGAACATTAACCAGGCAATACAAAAGTTAACAGAGAGCCCAGATTCTTTCCAGAATCCATCGCTCTTGAATGAAATCATCAATACGTTTGAGGGTAAGGGGAATATTCTCCCTCCCGAGCCCGGAACTGTATAGGAGAGGATTCCGATGGATTTGTTCGGTCAAGACCTGTCCGACAGTGAGTCCGATGCTGATTCCGGCGGTGAGATGTACGGTCTCGCTGGAGCATCTGCGGAAGAAGTCACGGAAGACGCGAAGAAGTTTCAGGGTGACGACGACGCCGAGATCGGCGTTGAGACAATCGACGAAGAAACTGAAGAAGACGCTGAACCCGAAAACGATCTCCCGACGCTAGCGGTAAGTGACCCCCCAGTCCAGGGTCCAATCGATGACGATGAACCGCAACGGCCGACAGAGGAGATTCCGAGGATCGCTTCCGGAAGACCATCCGCTCGAGATAAACTCTCCAAGCAGAAGCGGACGATGGAAGAAGGCCTGGCGCGTCTTCTTGAGTTTGGTAAGGCCCAAGGGCATGTGACTTTCGAGCAATTCAATAATTGTTTCCCCGAGGAATGTAACACCCCGGAACGCATTGATCAGGTTTACGAGCTTCTCGAATCCCTCGATATCGAGATCACGGATGACCCGGTCAAAATTGATGAACTTCCCGACGAAGCGGATTCCACCGTTGAAAAGATCGATGATCCGGTACGGATGTACCTGACACAGATGGGGGAGATTCCACTTCTGACCCGTGCAGAAGAGCTATTGCTGGCCAAGACCATCGAGACCTGTCGGGACTATTACAGAACTTCCATCTATTCCTCCGGATTTTGCCAGAAGCAAATGATTCGGCTGTGCCAGGAGGTCCTGTGTGGTGACCAGTCCATCGACAAGGTCATCAAACTGACACCATCGAGTGGCGAGCCGAGCCGCGAGGACATGCTTCAGCGGATGAGCCAGAATCTGGCGACCATCGAACGCCTTTACCAGATTAACCTTCGTGACAAGAAGAAACTGGATTCGAAAAAACTGACCCCTCGTTACAAGGACAAGATTGCTGAAACCGTGCAGGAGAAGGCCATCAAGATCGGATTCCTTCTCGGTGAGTTGGTCTTCAAGCAAGAGATCCTGAACAATCTGCGCGATTCGATGCGCAGCAAGTGGGGCAAAATCAACCACTCCTTGCGCAGAGTTGAGACGGTCAGAGAACGACGTAGTCGCCGGAAAGCTGACAAGGATCTGGTCGACTCGGAACTGCGGAACATCGATGAAATCGAGAAGATCTCGATGGAGTCGATGGAGCTTTTCGGAAATCGTGTCAACGGAATGAACAAGTATTTCGATCGTTATGAGGTCGCCAAGCGGAAACTGTCGGCTGGAAACCTTCGGTTGGTGGTTTCCATCGCAAAACGATATCGCAATCGTGGTCTCTCCTTCCTCGATTTGATCCAGGAGGGCAACACCGGCCTGATGAAGGCGGTCGAGAAGTACGAGTATCGTAGGGGCTACAAGTTCTCTACCTATGCGACGTGGTGGATTCGACAGGCGATTACACGATCGATTGCTGATCAGGCTCGTACCATCCGCATCCCGGTTCACATGATCGAAACGATGAGCAAGGTTCGTAACGCGACCAAGAAACTTATGCAGAAACTCGGATACGAGCCGAGCATGAAGGAGATCGCAGTCGAACTCGAGATACCGGAGGAAGAGGTCCGTAAGGTTCTCAAGATTTCAAAGCACCCGATTTCTCTCGACCGACCCATCGGCGACAGCGATGACGGCTTTTTTGGTGATTTCATCGAGGATCAGTCGGTCGAATCTCCGATTCATATTGCGACCCACGAGATGCTCAAGGATCGTCTCAAGGATGTCCTGAAGACCCTGACCTATCGTGAACGGGAGATCATCAAACTCCGCTACGGTCTGGAAGACGGATACACCTACACCCTCGAAGAGGTGGGCAAGATCTTCAAGGTCACCCGGGAGCGAGTCCGTCAGATCGAGGCCAAGGCGGTCAAGAAACTGCAGCACCCGATACGGTCTCGACATCTGGAGGGGTTCCTCGACGATTGATCGCCGTGTCTGGTCGCCAGGAAGCCAGACACTTTTCACATTTGGGGGGATAAGGGGTCCCGCACTGAGATTCACGACTGGATTTCGTATACTATCGATCCACGACTCAGGGGAAGATGTGTGGGAGGTTGTGACTTGGAAGCCGTCGATCGGATCAAGAAGGTTCAGAGCATCTCGGGCCGGATTGCCTTGCTGCAATCCGAAGTCGAGAAGAAGCAGGCCAGAATCGGTGCCTCCCAACAGACCCTCGATGATCTGCTTGCCGAAATCGAGCCTTGTAAGCAACGGATCACCCAGGGTCGGACCCTGACGAACAAATTCGAACTCGATGTTGGTGAACTCACGGCCAATATTTCCAAGTCAAATGATCAACTGAACAAGGCGAGCGCTACCAACGAGTTCAACAGTTTGAAGATTCAAATCGCGAAACTCGAGGAAGAGAAGAGCTCCGCAGAAGGAAACCTGCTGCTGATCATCGAAAAGATCGAGGAGATCGAAAACCAGGTCGTGGATATCAACGAGCGATCTACTCACGCAAAGCAGCAACTCGAAGAGGTCTGTTCCGTCGTGGGCGAAGAGATCGAGGAATATCAGCAACAGATCCAGTCCCTCGAGGAGCCGCTACAGCAAGCGCGGGAGGTGACGGATCCTGAACTCCTGGAAATCTTCGACCGGCTCTTTTCGGGGATCGGAACTAGCGTGGTGGTCGAGATCGAGGGAAGTACCTGTGGCGGTTGCCATATGAATCTCAGTCAACAGGTGGTCGAGCAGACGAACAAGGGGATCACGGTTGTTTGCTGTCCCATCTGCTCGCGGATTCTTAGTTGATTCGTTGGCTTCTTGCGACACGCTGGAAGCGTTCGCTGTTGGCATTGCTGGTGCTCCTGGGTGTCTTGCTGTTCCTGGGCAATCTTTATATCGATGCGGTCAACCTCGACAACCACAGGCGCATCGAAGAATACCGCCAGCGTCTCGGTGGGGCCAATGCAGCCGAAGTGTGGGCGGTGTCTCTGGATCGTCGAGATCCGCAGCTGTTCCCCCTCCGTGACAGATCCTGGATCAACCAGTCGGATCTAATCATGGAGTTATCGCGTCAAGAAGATGAATCTCCAGAGGTGGGGACTCTCACAATCGAGCAAAGACAGCAGATCATGGAGGCTCTACGCCAATCAGGGACGTTTCATCCCCCTGAAGTGCTCGACATGGAGACTCCCTTTAATCTTGTCGAGATTATGCGCATCGGTCGGAGATGGGAGCACTCTGATTCAGACGACTCGCTCGATCAGCAACAGAAGTTGGTGCGCTGGCATCAAGGTCTGGAGTTTACCGAGTCATTATCCGGTGGCGGGGTTCTCATCAATGAACTTGTCCGGGAGTCATTGTTAAAGACATTTCTTCAAAGTTCGCACAAATGGCTCGATCTAGC
>JBBWWE010000456.1:0-3358 GCA_050256595.1 Planctomycetota bacterium | reverse complement strand
ACTCGAGCAACTGGGCATTGAGAGTCAGGGCTCGTAACTGGCCACGCGACAGGGTGAGGAGTCTGCGAACCTCTTCCACGTCACTTTCGAGGAACGGATTCCCCGCTGTCGGTCGCTCCAGGACCAGCGCCGCCGACAGTCGCCCCGGGTACTCGAAGGGGATCGCCAGTAAACTCCTGCCCCTGACCGTCTGACCCTGAGGATGGGAATCGGCCCATTGATCCCACCCTTCCTGGCCGCTGCGAAGTGCTTCGCCCCTCTCGATGCATTCCTGCGCAAGAGCTCCCAGTAACTGATCCGGTACGAGCCAATCCTCCGGTGGTCCCATGTCGATGTCTGCGAGACTCTGCCAGCGTCGATTGCGCTGGGCGGCAATGAAACCACGAGGACTCGGAACGATGCGCCGTGCCTCTTCCAGAACTCCTTCGAGAAAGGAACGGAGTTCGATACGAGTCCCGAGCGCTTCCATCGCACTAATCAGTTGAGCCAACCGTTCGGCATCGGGTGAGATGCTACCGAAGGTACCTCTCAGCGATTCGCTTGTTGTTCCCGCCATCGTGGCAGGGCTGGCAACCGCTGGAGGAGGAGCAGCGGTTTCTCGCCTGAAGCGCTGCAGATCGGTGAAGAAATTCTTACGTCTCCTGTCATCGAGATAGACGACTCGCATATCTTCAGGAAGCCGCGAGGCAATCCGCTCGATGATTGCAGCCGCGCGATCATAGTGATCGCGCGCCTTTTGAAGATCGTGATACCCCTGGTGGACCCTGGCGATGGCGTAATTGATTTGCCACTGCAAAGGCAGTAGTGAATCGCTGGTGATCATCTGGAGGGCTTTCTCGTAACACTCGAGGGCTTTTTCGAGCCCTTCATCACTACGCTGCCGGCTGATCGCCCCCTTGATCAGAAGCCCCTGAACAATCAGTGGCACCGACTGCAGTGCTTCTGCCTTCAGCAGACCTCTGCTGACAAACTTGAGAGACTCCTCGAACTGCTCCCTCTCGAGGGCCAGCTGGGCCTGATCGAAGTGGCAGGCCGCCACGATTCGATCGAGACCGCGCTTCTGGGCGATCTCCAGGGACTTCTTCAGTTCGCGATCGGCGTTCTTCCAGTCGCCCCGCAGAAGCGCAAGATTGCCCTGCATACGGTGGCCTTCTGACTGGTACTCGGGAAGTCCGAACTCCTGGGTCAGGATCAGGATCTGCCGCGACAGGTTTTCGACTTGCTTGCGCTCACCCAGGGCAAACCAGGTCCAGCCCAGGTGCAAGAAGGAACGGACGATTCCCCGGGTACTTGCGAACTTCTCGCTATTCGTGATGCTTCTCTTGAAAAAACGTACTGCCCTTGCGTAATTCCCGGAGTGCGCGTGCAGGCTGCCGATGGAATTGAGTGTCGGCGAGATCTCGTGCAAATCGCCGATTCGTTCCCGCAGATTCAGGCAGCGGCGGAAGTGCTCCAGGCTTCGGGAAAAGTCGCCGCTGTTCCGGTATACCTTTCCCAGCAATTCGTAGGTCGCCGCAAGAGCCCGCACATCCTGCGAGGACTCCACCACTTCCAGGGCTCGAAAAAGGTAGCGAGCAGCACGGAACTGTTTTCCTCTGTCGTAGTAGACCCGACCGATGGTCCGAAGAACCGACCCGAGCCTTACCGTATCTCCCGATCTCTCGACCAGTTCCAGAAGAGTCTGGTAACTGTTAAGGGCCGCAACGGAATCGCCCCGGGCAAGGTGTGTCTCGGCGAGAATCTCGAGAACCTGGCTCAGCAATTCCCTGGCTTCCGGCTGTGATTTTCCATCTGCGATCGAGTCGATCTCCTTCTGGGCTCGCAGACAGAGACTCATCGCCCGCTTGATATCTCGACGCTGGAGTCGCAACCGCGCCCTCAGTGCCGTCAATCGAACCTCTGCCAGGGATCCCACCGCCTCGAGATCAGACGAACTGATCCGGTTGAGACTGCGGATCCCTTTCAACGGCTCCTGCAGACCGAGATAGATCTCGCCCAGGAAGCAACGCGCCTCAAGACGCTCCCTTGGCTCCAGATCTGGATCCTCGAGCAACATCTTGATGTGGAGTTTGCCCGACTCCGGCTGCCCCGTCTCGACCTCGAGTTTCGCCAGCAAACTGAGGATCTCGCGCCGGATGGGCGCATCTCCTTCGGCGCCGCAACTATCGAGCATGCGGCGGCCGATCCGGATGGCCAACGGCTCCGCATAGGCCCCGGCGAAGAAACGCATCGCGATGATTCCGTATTCGATGGCCCGACCGGGATCACCGCCTGCAGCCAGTAACTCGTGGACCTCGAACGCCCTGACAGGATCCAGACTGCGCGGATCCTGTGCCAGGATTCGGCCCAGTTCCAGCTGTAGATTGCGCGCCGCCTCGGGACGGATCGCCGACCGGATACCGTGCATGTGAATCTCGTGCGAGACGTGATACCTGGTGGTACCCCCTGTGACCTGCTCGCGGATGAAACCCCGTTCGATGAGACTCCCGAGTGCTTCTTCCAGTCGATCCTGCGAAACTCCACTGGCAGAGACCAGCAACAACGACTGCACCGGCCTGCGAAGCAGCGCCAGATGTTCCAGCAAACGACGCTCCAGGGCAGGCAACGCCGCGAGCCTGCGATCGATCATGATCCGCGACAACGAACCACCCTGAGCACCCTCGAGAAGGGCCTGCACGCTTTCCATATCGAGTGGGCTAGCGGCCCCCCCTTCCTCCTGCAACAACCGGCACATCTCCAGCACCAGCAGAGGATTTCCACCACAGGCCTCGGTGATCATCTCGGTCAGAGACTCGGATGGCTCGCTTCCGATTTGCTGCTCCACCACGGCCGTCATCTCGGAAGGGGTCAAAATCGGCAGTTCGATGGTTCGTGAAAATGGCTGACGGTGGAGACTGCCCAGTTCCGAATCATCCACCTGGCTCGAATCGAGATGATGGTCGGCGATGATCAACAATCGCCCGTGATTCTCGGGAGTCTGAGGAGTACCGAGATCATCCTCGATGATCGAACTGGCAAACTCGCCCGAACGACCTTCACGGGCGCGGATGTGTTTCCAGTCCCGTGCACCCTTGGCACCTTCGATTCCGCCCTGGTTGTGACCCGGTTCGCTCGAGAGCGCAGCATTTCGCGCCAGGTATTCGACGAACTCGATGGTTCCTGGATCACTGCGGTGCAGATCATGGAGAACCAGAATCAGGGTCCGATCCCGCGACAGTTCTCCGAGGATCCCCGTCAATGCCTGCTGGAACTGGATGCGCCCGCTCTTACCCTGCAAGGGTACCTGCGGTTTCAACCCCGCCAGTTCCGCCTGCAGTTCCGGGAAAACCCGACTCAGTACATGGGCATATCGCTGCCA
>JBBWWE010000455.1:0-7688 GCA_050256595.1 Planctomycetota bacterium | reverse complement strand
CGTAGCACTCCAGAATGCGGCAAGTGTTGCCATCTTGTTCCTGACTTCCGACACTGCCATCACCGATCTCGAAAATGACAAGCCGGCAGTGGAAGGCGCACTCGTCTAGGGGGAATGGGATGGCTTCCAGAGATTATTACGATGTTCTCGGGGTTTCTCGAGACGCCGGCCAGGATGAGATCAAGAAGGCCTACAAGAAACTGGCTCTGAAGTATCACCCGGACAAGAACCCCGGTGATGAGAATGCCGAGAATCTTTTCAAGGAAGCTGCTGAGGCCTACGACGTCCTCCAGAACCAGAAGAAGAGACGCATCTACGATGCTCACGGTCACGAAGGTCTCTCCGGAGCCGGGGGTACAGCCGGATTCTCCGATGTCGAGGATATCTTCCGCGTGTTTGGCGACATCTTTGGCGGTGGTGGTGGAAGCGGTGGGATCTTTGGTGATCTCTTCGGAGGAGGTCGTCAGGCCCGCCGAGGTGAAAACCTGCGAGCACATGTCCAGGTGAGCCTCGAGGAAGTTTTCACGGGAACCACACGGACCATCAGTTTACGTCGCAAGATCAGTTGTGATCAGTGCAAGGGAAGTGGGGCAAGCCCGGGCACGCAAGCGGTTCGATGTGATACCTGCGGAGGGGAGGGCCATGTTCTCCGTTCTCAGGGTTTCTTCAGCGTCAGGACTCCGTGCCCGGCCTGTCAAACCCGTGGTCAGATCATAAAAGATCCTTGTAAGAGTTGTTCTGCGACCGGGCTGATGCAAACCATAGATGAACTCGAGATCGAAATACCTCCTGGTATCGAGGAGGGTGTTGTGTTGCGGGTAACCGGTCGCGGTAATGAGGGTCCTCGTGGAGCAGCGGCGGGTGACCTCCAGGTCGTGATCCGTTACGAAACACATACTTTCTTTCAACGAGTGGAAGATCATGTCTGTTTCGAACTTCCGATTGCCTATTCCCAGGCGGCGCTCGGTGCAGAACTTGAGGTACCGACACTCGAAGGGAAAGCCGTTCTCACCGTTCCACCAGGAACCCAAAGCGGTGACGTTTTGAGAATGAAGGGGATGGGGTTTCCGTCGCTTCATTCACGGAGAAAGGGGGACCAGTTGGTGCATGCGATCATCGAGGTGCCCCGGAAACTGGGTGCCGAGGAAGAAGAATTGCTCCAGCAACTCGCTCAGATCGAGGAGAAAGCAGTGGGAACTCGCCGGCGAGGATTCCTCAACCGGTTCAAGGAATACTTCGGGTAGGAGATGATTGAATGACAGAACACGAGAAAAATCCTCCCGAAGATCAGGAAGAAGACCAGATGGAATCCGAAGATCAGGCAGTTGCCCGTTCTGAAGAAGAAACCGCTGACGATTCGATCGGGAATGAACAGGAGTTCCTGGTTCAGCAACTTCAGCGTGCCCGTGCAGAACTGGAAAATTATCGCCGGCGTACTCAGGAAGAACGCGTGGTTCTTCGTCAGAGAATCGTGGCGGATGTATTTAAAACGTTCTTGCCGGTGCTCGATGGTCTCAGCGCAGCTCTGAGGGCAGACTCGGCGGATTCAGAACCAGCAGGAATTCGCGATGGATTACAGCTCATCGCGGGCAAGGTCAATGAGTTGCTAGATGAACTCGGGATCGAATCTCTGGCTGCGGTCGGGGAGGATTTTGATCCGGAACTGCACGAGGCTGTTTTGCAGGTCGAGCAACCGGGTACACGCAATGGCGAAATCGTCGAGGAAATTGATCGAGGGTATCGATGTGGCGATTTGCTGATCCGGGCGTCGAGAGTTGTTGTGGCACGAACCGGAGAAAATTCTCGAGGAGCCTGAAATGCCGACCTATGAGTATCTTTGTGATGGTTGTGGCCATCGATTCGAGTTGTTTCAGAGGTTTGATGATGAACAAGAGAAGATCTGCCCCGAGTGTAATGAGGAGAAACTTCGCCGACTCATCGGCTCCGGTGCTGGTATCATTTTTAAAGGGAGTGGCTTTTACGAAACCGATTACCGCAGTGCCGAATACAAGAAGCGACAGAAGGAAGAATCGAGTAGTGGATCCTCCACCGATTCAAGCGGCGCCGACTCGTCAAAAAAAGACAGCAAGCCGACAACCAGCGCGGGCGACAAGAAGTCGACAGATGGAAATAGTGGAGGAGGATCGTCCTCTTGAAGCGAGCATTCCTGTGCCCTGTTTGCAAGGATGTCCAATCGCCGGTGGCCGATGATTCGCCTCACTTTCCTTTTTGCAGTGAGGCGTGCAAGGATCGAGATCTTGGCGGATGGTTGAAGAATCAGTACCGTATCGGTGCACGGCGCGCGCGATCGGATGAACTTCCCGAAATCGATGAGCCTTCGCAGGAGTGAGATTTTCGATCGCGAGCGAATTGAGCCGAGTTGATTAAATAGCCGAGATGATGAATAAAAGGTGCAGGGGGGTACTCCCCTGCACCTTTTATTATTTGCGGATCAACAACGAGGGATCAGTCTCCACCCTCCTGGCCGACCAGGCTTCCGGGAAGATATCGATCCTCTGGGATCTCCTCGGCGTCCAGTTTTTTCACGTCTCCACCGGCGTATACGACGATGACGAAGCCTTCGTGATTCTCGTCGATATCGTTATCCTTGTCGGCGATGGTGTCGTCGCAGCCGAGTTCAGTCGAGGCACTGGTCGATGACTTTGTCTTCTTGCCTAGCCATGCGTAGGAGCAACTCAATTCATCCAGAATGAAGTTTCCATCCGTGTCTTTTTGCGCTTTTTCGTCGAGCGAAGAGGGGCAGGTGAAAACTTCAGGACTCAGGTCAGATCCCTCATTGGAATCGAGCAGTACGTTGAGAGACATGTATGCCGGCGGATTACTTCCCTTGGCTACCGGGAAGAATCTCTTTTCCAGCGAGTAAGAAATTGCCGCTTGCCCGATGTTGCGCAGGTTATTGGTACAACTGACCTCGTCACCCTTGCGCAGTGCGCTCAGGATGTTCCCCGAGAATAGCGCTGCAAGTGTTCCAATGATCGCAATGACCACCAGTAGTTCAACCAGAGTGAATCCTTCTGATCTCCCCTTCTCGAGGATGTTCCCTCGAGTAGCCTGAATTCTCATCTTTGTCATCTCCTTCCGGGTAGAAATCGATACCCTGTGCCAGTTCTCCGGAGTTTCTCCCTCGAGTGGATCCCGGCGCGTGTGGCCGGGTTGACCTGGGACCCCGGGGGCCAGGATCGCCCCGAAGCGCCATGATAAGTCCAAGAGAAGCCCTTTACCAGTCTGTCGGGTCCGTTGACACCCTAGATGTTCCATTGCTATGATTCTCACTTCCACGCCACGGTGCGGACCCGCCTCTGCGGGTTCGATTTTCCGCGCTGGATTCCACCTCGGAAAGAACTCGATCTCGGTCGAGCCAAGGACACAACGGGGAGACTTCAATACCTGTATTCAGGTGGTTGATGGGACTCCCGGGGAGGCGAGAGAATGTTGAGCCCTGTATCCAATATGGTCACCTCTCAGGACAAATCCGTACCCAGGCGCTCTTTCGCGTCGGGGTGGTTGGTTGGTCTGGTGGCAGTTCTGTTCATGGTGCTTTCTTCCCAGGACACGGTGCTTTCTTCCCAGGGCACGGTGTTTTCTTCCCGGGGTTCAGTGGCGCAGGATGATCCAGGGATCCCCCGACTGGAGTTGAAGTTTGAACGTCCACGCCAGATCACCGTCTTCGGTGGTACAGGTAACGACCTCAGGCCCGATGGAGTTCCATCTGCCGGACGGACCTACTGGTATTTACCGTACACTCTCGAGAACAAGAGTGGGCTCGATAGCACGTTTCATATCGGATTGAGAGCCAGTTCCGACAAAAAGCGAACTTATTGCGATATTGCCCTTCCATGGGTGGAGAAAGTTGTCGAGAGAAGAGAAGGGAAACCACTCTTTTCCAGGGCTGATTTGCTCAAGAAAAATGGAGCTGCCGATCTGGGGATGGGCATCGCCGCCGGAGAAAAACGAGAGTGCGTCGCGATCTTCAATGCCATCGATCCGGAAGCGGATAAGATCATCGTTGATGTACATGGACTCGTCGATGATATCGAGGTCGAGGAATTGCCCGGTGGTGGCCTGAAACTCACCGAGAGGGTCGTCCGAATCGAGTTTCATCGTCCTGGCGACGAGTTTTTCACT
Organism: Planctomycetota bacterium; assembly: GCA_050256595.1. GTDB lineage: Bacteria > Planctomycetota > UBA8108 > UBA1146 > UBA1146 > UBA1146. The sequence goes on along the minus strand of JBBWWE010000455.1, from coordinate 3,542 downwards.
TCGATGGATTCATTCCGTTTCAAGAAGAAGGCGTGGGTCCGGGTCACTCACGAGTTCCCTGGATCCTAGGACAAAGAATAGATGAGAAACACCGAAGGAGGGGCATCCGTAGTGAGCGATGAGCATCGCGAATTTCTACGGAAACTTCCCCCTCAGGAGCGAACGCTGCTGGTACTTCGGGAGGAGTTGTACGAGGGGTCCTGGGACGAGATGAAGGTAGATCTGGAGTCCCGACTCAACAAGGGACCTCACGTCTTCGAACTCGCGGAGAAGATCGAGGCGGACATGGAAAGAATTGAACGTCTGGTCTCGTACGAGAATAGTCATGACATCGACCTCGGGGAGTACCTCGATGATGAAGAGTAGTGATTCGTTAGAGAACGGTAGTGATTTTCCGATTTCTTGAATGTGAGTGGAGTACACAGCGAATGAACTCGCGCGTAGCCCTGGTTACAATTGCCAGCCTCAGTCTGACCATGATTCTCAGTGTGACCATAATTCTCAGTGGTTGTTCCTCCGGAGCGGACGAGAAGAGTTTTTTCGCAGCGAATCCATCGAAGCCTTCCGTTTCCAGCGCCAATCCGACCTCTGCTGGAGGAGCCGGTTTCAGCGACGCGGAGATGGCTCCGATCGGTCTCAACCTGGTCTGGTCCTATCATCATCCCGGTAAGATCCAGCAGGCCTTCGAGGCGAACGGGAGTCTCTACCTCGTCACGTCGACCAAGGATTACGATCATGTGCTGCTGAAAGTGTCTGGAGATTCAGGACTACCGCAGTGGACCTATCCTCTCCAGGCTCCGCTGCAGTTTGCGCCGACGGTGTTCGTCTACCCCGAGGAGATCAGAACTTCGAATCCAGACGAACTGTTCATCGTTGAGCGTGGCTCGATCTATTGCATCGATGATCGCTACGGGGCCAGGAACTACAAGATTCCTTGTAATTTCCCGGTATCCACCACGCCTGCTGTGACCCTCGATAATCTGGTAGTCGGTGGCTACGACATGCGAATCTACGGTCTCTCGAAGAAGAGCCGATTCGTCACCTGGACTTACCTCACAGGCGGTGGGATCTCGGCGCCTCCGCTCACTGGTGATTCTCGCTCCTACGTCGGCAGTGAGGATGGAAAGGTCTACTCGCTCTTGCCCGGGGCGGGTTTCGTCAGGGGCGATTGCTGGAATTACCGGACCCTCGGTGCCATCGAGTCGACACCGACCAGTGAAGGCGAAAGAATTTACATCGCATCCAGAGATACCAAGATTCACTGTATTTCCGATGTGGGGGATGAAGCTTACCTGAACTGGCAATCACCTCTTGGCCTGCCTGTTCTAGGAAGCCCCGTGATTTCTGGGAACAGTCTCTATGCCATTTTGCGTGACGATCGTTACAGTGACAGCCCGGTTCAAGAAATCGCCTGCCTCGATACTTCTGACGGAAGTGAGAAGTGGCGCAAGGAAGGCATCTCCGGTGTTGTGGCCTCCTCGGCTGATGAAGTATGGGTGACCGATGTCGAGGGAGATGTCCATTGTCTCGTTGCAAAGGACGGAGCATCTCGCTGGAGTCTGGATGTCTCCAGTACCCTTGAGGTGCTCGGAACTGCCGGTGGTGGAACCCTCATGACCGTTTATCGAGACGGTCTGGTCCAGAGGATCGACAGACGTCGCTGAGCCGGCAGGACTGTTTCATTACACGGAACTGGTTCCACCGTATGCTGCTTTCTCGCTCAAGAAGGTGACCCTTGCGGGGCGATCCGCAGCAGGTGGTAGCCCAGTTCATCGAGATATCCCGGATCTGCTGCCGAGATCGACACCTCATCACTGGCTGTGCTGGTTTTTGAACGGAAGCCAGCGAACCAGCGAATCTTTCCGTCGGCATCCACGGCCAGGGGCCAGTACTGGCGGAGATCTGCAGGTACTCCCTGGACCCTGAGCAACTCCTCGATCGATCCGCTACGACCGGGAATTTTCTCTCCGGCCTCAAGAGATCGGATCGTGAGGGTATCAGAGAAAGAGGATCTCCAGCGGACCCCGAGCGAATCGGTGGGAGTTTCGGGACAGATCTGGAACGGCAACAGATCTCTCTCGACAGGTTCGCTGGAAGGACCAATATGAATCCAGCCGCCACAACGAATCGCCTTGCGACCACCAGGCAGTAGCAAGGAGGAGGAGCGCGATTCACCGCTAGCGAGCCGCTCCAGGGAACCGAGATGCTCGCGGATCAGACCTCCTTCTTCACCGGTTGCACGCAGGATTGCGTTTCTGAGGAGATCTGCAATCTCCGGGCCGTCGAATTCCTGCAAGCATTCAGGTGGAAGCGAGATTCGGGGTGGTCGAATGTAGGCATGATCAAGACATCGCTCGATACGGCGCTGGAGGATTTCCCAGCGTCGTCTAGCTTCAAGAGAGATGTTCATCAAACTCGAAACGATCTCCGGGCCCTCTCGCTCGAGTGACGGCAGGGTATCAAGTCGTAGTCGATTTCTCCGATGAGCGGGCAACTGGTTGCTGGAATCCTCGATGTACTCGAGTCCTACTTCGGCGAGGTGGTTGAGAATCTCGGATCTTCGAGTTCCTAGCAGGGGTCGACCGATCTTGACCCCGCTGTTTGCGATTTCGGTGATCGGCTCCATACCCCGGAGCCCTCTCAGGCCACAACCCCTCAGCAGATTTCCTAGCACCGTTTCGGCCTGATCCTCGCCGTGATGACCGGTGAGGATGATCGGAGCGGTGCGCGCCTTGGAGATGGCGACGAATCGAGATCTCCGAACCTGGCGGCCTGCAGTTTCTGTCGAGATCGATTCGGAGAGAGCCTTGTTCTCTACATCTTCCGAGACGACATGGAGCGGGACTCCCAGTCGAGCGCAGATCCTGCTGCAGTGGCGAGCATCACGATCCGCTTCCGCTCCGCGGATCCCATGATGGACATGCAGTGCCTCGGGGATCGCTCGGCCGGGTGAGCCGTTCGACCAGGTCTTGCACAGAGAGAGCAGCGCGACCGAGTCTGGTCCACCGGAGAGAGCGACGATGTAGCGCTTCGCATCGGTCGGAACCAAACGCGATAGAGCCGTTGAGATGGTTGCTTGCAGGGAACTCTTCAACGTCTCTCCAGGAAATCCACTCGTAACTCGAGTTCGATCGGGATAGCGATCCCGGTCGGGGGAGGGTTCAATGGATTCAGGATGGCGATGGCATCCCGTACCGCGAAGGCATCGAACTCGACACCCGGTGCTGGCAAAAGCGAGATGTCATAGATCCACCCCTCCGAGTCGATCAGAAATCCAACCAGGAAACTGGCCGTGTCGTCTTCCTGGTGAATTGTTGCGTTTGTTTTCAGAAGGCGTGAGAGATTGTTGAGAATCCGCTCACGTACTTCCATCATCAACCACCGTTCTCGATCTTGATTGTGGTGCGCTGTTTTCTGGGTCTGCTCCAGTAGCGCCCGGATGCGTTCTGCTTGGAGAGCTTCTTCACGCGACTGCTCGGCTGAGTCAGGAGCAAGATCAACAGAGTTCGTTGTGAACTTGTCCTCCAGCACGATCGGTTCAA
>JBBWWE010000454.1:0-22439 GCA_050256595.1 Planctomycetota bacterium | reverse complement strand
GTCACAGGTGAAGGTGCCATCCTCGAGCAGTGGAGAGATCGACAGTCCTGCGATCACCAACACGTTGTTGAGAAGAGGATTGCCGAGAGTTCCGTCCGCCAGAGTCAGGTCACTGGTCTCTGCTGGTGGAGGGGTACCAGGAGCACCTTCGGTGTAGATATTGGAGTTATTGCAGGAGTAGGTATACGAGGCGATGTGAAGGCCGTTGCCCTGGGGGATCGTCTGGCCATCGAAGGGAGCTGTGAAATCGATCACCACACCCAGCGTACCGCCTTCGGCGTAGATGTTCGCGATCTGGAACTCAGCGCCGGCGGACAGGGTGTCAGCACCCATCGAGATGGATTCCAGTGTGATGACCGCTCCGTCATGAGTCACGGCGGTTACGAATCCCTGGACTCCACCGAGACTGTTATCGATGAGAACCCTGGCATCTCCAGTGGTTCCGAATCCATCTGCTGGAGCGGATCCGTCTTCCATGTACATCGATGCAGGGGGAGGCTCGAGCAGGGTCATCGTGCCTCCGTTGAGAGCAAGACCCTCACTGGCTCCAACGGACAATCCACCCTGAACGAGGATGTTATCAAGTGGTGGAGAGTTGAGAGTCCCATCCTGGAAAGAGATGGAGGTAGAGGTATCAGTTTCTACCACCAACGCCGGAGTCATCGTCAAGGCAGCGATGGCTGTTCCGGTTCCCGCCGGAATGGACTCGCCACCATAGGGAGGCTCCGAATCCATCACGACCCCGAGTGTGACTCCACCGATGAGGATTTCCGGTACGATCAACTCGGCACCTTGTGCGGCTCCTGAAGGAGAAAGGTCAGAAGCGCTGAGCAACCCCTCATCAAAAGCGATGGCCAGTACGTAACCCTGGACATCTGCAGTGGCATCCATGGAGATGGTGAGGGTTGTCGAGGCAAGTCCCTGAGTGGTCCCATCGCCGATTGAAAGCGACTGCTGGGCATAACCCGTCAGGTTCATCCCGACCAGGACAATCAAAACCAAGAAGACAATCTTGCTTGGACGCATAACACCATCCCTCCGATGTGAGCCATAACTCGATCGTGTCCGGCCGATCCCGGCGCTAGAGGCCGATCGACCTTCATAGAACGAAATGCATACAACGCATTAATAACGAACCATTGGAGAAGATCTCCTGGTCGCTCTTAGACAATATACAAAAGGGCGACTGAGTTAAATATTAACGTGGAACTACTTATGAATCAAAAACTTATGAAAATATCAATTGAATACTTGAAAGTCGAAATCGTCATTTTGTATAACTTACGCTTCCGCCGCCACGCGCATCGCTGACCCCCACGATGCCTCGTTTATTGGTGGAACAGAGCAACTGGAAATCGCCAATGCTGCCTCTCCTGCCAGTTCGATGCCCGAAAGTTCGGAGAGTCTCTTCCGTCTTCTTATCGATCCCTCTTTCGAGATAGAGAAGATCAGGCAAGCACTGGTGGTGAACCTTTGCAGTCGTGACCGAGTTCTCGGGTGAAAGTTTCAGGCGCTCAAGCCCGATGAGCACCTGGAACACGTTGGTGATGATGGTCGGGCCGCCGGGAGTACCGAGTACCGCACTGACTTTTCCATCTTCATCCATCAGAACCGTGGGACTCATCGAAGAGAGCGGTCGCTTCCCTGGTGCTACAGAATTGGCCGATCCCTGGATCAACCCGAACAGATTTGGTTTTCCTGGGTGAGTGGTGAAATCGTCCATCTCGTTGTTGAGCAGGAATCCTGCTCCGGGCACCAGAACCTTGCTACCGAAGGAGCCATTGAGGGTAGTGGTGACGGCGACCCCATTCCCTTGTTTGTCCATCACCGAGTAGTGGGTTGTCTGTTCACCTTCTTTTGGTGTGGCAATGTCCCCAAGGAAGTCTGCGGATGCAGAGGCTTTTTCCTGCTCGATGGAAGAGGCTCGTTCATCGAGCCGAGCGAGTTTTTCGAGCATCTCCATCTGGCAGTCGACAAAATCCGGATCCCCGAGATATTGATTCCGATCCGCAAACGATCTTCGCATCACCTCGGCGAGCAGATGGTACAACTTCGGTGTTTGCGCATCGGCTTTGTAGAGAGGGAAGTGACTGAGCATGCGGTACATCTGGGCCAGGCAAATGCCGCCCGAGGAAGGCGGGGGCATCGAAATGGCGTTGCCCTTACCCACCGAGAAACGGATGGGCTTTCTCTCCACCGTTCGATAGGCCAGCAGGTCCTTGGCGCTGATGATTCCACCACCACGCTTCATCTCCACGACGATGTGATCGGCGACCTCTCCGTCATAGAAGCCCGGAATACCCTTCTTGATGATGGTCTCGAGAGTTCTGGCGAGGTCCAGTTGCTTGAAGTTCTCGCCGGTGGGGACGGTGGCTCCTCCCGGGTAGAACACCTCTTCCGTGGCCTCGAAGCGGAGCATTCCCTGTTTCGCTCCGGTCAGCATCCGCTGAGTTCTTTCCGTCATCGGAAAGCCGTTTCTGGCCAGCGCCAGAGCCGGTTCGATCACCTTCTTGCGCGGCATGCTTCCCCATTTTGCCTGGGCGGTGAGCAGGCCGGAGACAGACCCCGGAACTCCCGAGGCAAGGTGTCCCACCAGCGAGGCTTTTTTGATGCCCGCTTCTGCTGCACGTACATACATATCGGCAGTGGCGGCAGCTGGCGCCATCTCACGGAAATCGAGTGCGATTTCATCGGTTCGACCCGAGCCTCTTCCGATGGAGCCGACCAGGAACCCTCCACCTCCCAGGTTTCCCGCTGCCGGATAGGTCACTGCCAGCGCAAATCCGACCGCCACTGCTGCATCGATGGCATTCCCTCCGGCATCGAGGATTCTTGCTCCGGCGGCTGCGGCGAGTGGTTCGGCTGCCGCGACGGCACCCCTCTGGGAAGATGATTCGAGCATGTTCTAGCCCTCCTGCATTCTTGCTGTGACGTCGACGACTTCTGTTTCGGCTCCTCGAGTGAGTACGTACTGGAATCCCGAGCCGATCGATCCGGCACCGGTCAATCCGTCGCGACGGATGGCAACGAAAGCGGCCTGCACCGATCGATTGGTGGGAACACGTTGGATGATTCGATCGAGAGCCTCGGCGATCGCTTCATCGGGGGTGGCTCCCTGGCGCATCAGTTCGACCACCAGGAAGGATCCGCATACCTTTGAGATCTCCTCACCGACTCCGGTTGCGACGCAGCCACCGGCCTTGTCGTCAGCGTACAGTCCATGACCGATGATGGGTGAGTCTCCGACTCTGCCGGCGAATTTCCAGGCCATGCCACTGGAGGTGCAGGCTGCTGCGATGGAACCGGACGAATTCATCACTACCTGGCCGAGGGTGTCGTGCCCCTCGGCTTTTCCATCGCCTTCCGGGTGTTTCTGGCGCCATTTGCTATAGGCCTCGCGGGCTTTCTCGGAGAGGGTTTCCTGTTCTTCGAAGCCCTGGCTGCGGGCAAAGCGAGTGGCCCCTGCTCCGACCAGCATCAGGTGGGGGGAGTCTTCCATCACCTTGCGCGCGACCTGTACCGGATGGCGGAAACCGGTCAGTGCGCACACCGCACCACCATCGCGGGTCTTGCCCTCGCAGATGGCTGCGTCCAGTTCCACCTCGCCCTCTCGATTGGGATAGCCGCCGTATCCGACCGTCGAGATGGCAGGATTCGCCTCGGCGGTCATCACTCCCCGTTCGACAGCGTCGAGTACGCTGCCTCCCGCCTTGAGGATTTCGAGAGCTTCCAGGTTTGCTGCTTTTCCAAAACCCCATGTGGAGATGATGATGGGAGTTCTCGGCGAGTTGGAGCCAGCGCTATCTTGCGGGTGAAGTCCTGGCGAGGCGAGCAGCCCCGCCCCGGCAGCAACTCCCCGCAGTAAGAAGTCTCTCCTGCGCATGGCAGATTTCTCCTCTCGCCTCGGGGCGATCCTCCAGAGTCTGGTGGATCTTCGCCACTGCAGCAACCCACACTCTTCGGTGTCCAGGATGTTCGAGATGAGATCGCCGAGAGGAGAACAGGGCAACCGGTCAAGATGATGAAACAATCGCGGGTAGCAGCGAGTTATGCGATCACCCTCGATGAAGAGGTGGAGAGAAGCGCTATTGTCGCTCAGTTATCGAGGATTGTGGCCGCCGTGATCGGGTCGATCGTGCTCTCTTCGCCGGCTTTTTGCTGCCAGCTGAGCAAGAAGATTGTCGCCAGAACGATGATGACGACGGTGCGGATGACGACGATTCGTGGCTCCTGCGGTTCGATGGGAGATTCGACGGACTGAGGTTCTGTCGATTCGACCACCTGGAGTGGTACCGGGTCATCTACGACTTCCGGCTGCTGCGGTTCGATTAGTGGTGGCAGCAACGGAGCCGGGTAGGAGACCACATCCAGCCACTGGGACTCGCGGCTGGGGATCGCTGGATCTGCGGTGCGGTCTTCCTCAGCGGGGCTGGTTGGGAGATTTTGGCGCTTATCAGCCATTTCGGGCCTCCACGGGAAAGGGGTTCCTGCATGGTTCATCGGCATAATCGGGCCCAGACTTGAGTGCTTTACTTGCAGGAAACGTCCTCTGACAGCACGATGTAACGGGATGCTGCCAGGATGTGCCGATATGGTGCATTGGCATGGATAAGGAGCCGAGTCTTGTCAGAGAGCCTTCGAATCGGTCGGGAAGTGATCGAGCAGGAGGCGAGAGCGCTGGAAGCTCTCGCCGAGGGGCTCGGGAGTTCTTTCGAGAAGGCGGTGGCCCTTCTCGCCAACGCCCCGGGTCGTGTTCTCGTCAGCGGCATCGGCAAGAGCGGGAGCATCGCGCAGAAGGTTGCCGGAACCCTGGCCAGCACCGGAACTCCCGCACTGTTTTTACATCCGATCGATGCCCTGCACGGCGACCTGGGAGTGGTCGGCGATGACGATGTGCTGCTGGCTCTGTCCAAGAGTGGGCACACCGAGGAACTGATTCGCTTCCTCAGGCACTTTGCAAGAGTGGGAGGAGAGATCATCTCCATCTGTGAGGATGGGGAATCTCCAGTGGCAGAACTGTCCGATGTGGTGCTGGAAATCCCGGCACTGGGAGAGGCGGGCCCGCTGTCGCTGGCTCCCACGACCAGTTCTGTTCTACAACTGGCGGTCGCCGATGCACTTGCCATGAGTTTGCTCGATGCGCGTGGCTTTACCGCAGAACAGTTCGCTCGCAATCATCCAGAAGGTGCTCTCGGACGTCGGTTGCTGGTGCGTTGCGAAGATATGCTTCACGAAGGAGATCTACTCCCGCAGGTAAGAGAAGATCAAACTGTCGGTGACCTTCTCGTCGAGATGAGCGGGAAGGGACTTGGAATGGCATGCATCGTGGGTGTCTCGGGTGCCTACCAGGGAGTCTTCACCGATGGTGACCTGAGAAGATTGTTCACTTGCTCCTCTTCTCCGGTCGGGTTACCGGTTTCGGAAGCGTGGCAGTTGAGTCGCCGCGAAGAGGCCCCTGCGCTGGTACAAAACGGGGTTGTCGAGGCGACCAGCCTTGCCGTTGAAGCGCTCGGCATCATGCGCAAGGAGCAGATCACCTGCCTGGTGGTTCTGCGCGACGACGGTGCTCCCCGCGGAGTCGTGCGGCTTGTCGATTTGATTCGCGAGGGACTTCACGACCCGGCCACGAGCGCCTGATCGAAGTTCGATAGAGCCCTCTCCGAAGCGAGTTACCCGCGGTTTACTCCATGTGCGGGTATCTGTGATCAGTCGGTGGGCTGAAGTTTTCCTTCACGGTTCTTGGCGCAACCCAGCGCTGCAGGTTGAGAGCCGATCCAGCCTTGTCATCGGTACCGGAAGCTCGTGCGCCGCCGAATGGTTGCTGGCCAACCACAGCCCCCGTGGGCTTGTCGTTGATGTAAAAGTTGCCAGCGCTGTAACGTAGTCGCGTTGATATCGCATCTGCGGCCATTCGGTCGCTGCAGAAGACCGCACCGGTGAGAGCATAGGGGCTGGTGCTGTCGACCAGGTCGAGGCACTCATTCATCGCCGAATCTTCATAGACGAAGACAGAGAGTACCGGTCCAAAGAGTTCCGTCTCCATCGAGTAAGACCGCGGATCTTCACATTCGATGACGGTCGGTGCGATGTACCAGCCCTGAGAGTTGTCACATTCGCCACCGACGATGATCTTGCACTTCGGATCTTCTTTTGCCTTCTCGATGGCCTGCTCAAGTCGCTGGTAGGCACTCTCATCGATGACAGCGCTGACGAAGTTCCTGAAATCGCGAACGTCTCCCATCGGAAGAGATCGAGTCGCTTCCACCAGGAGTTCTTTCACCTGCGGCCAGATGCTGTCGGGGACATACATGCGGCTCGCTGCGGAACATTTTTGTCCTTGATACTCGAAGGCTCCACGAACTGCTGCTGTTGCCAGCGCCGCCACATCGGCGCTTGGGTGGGCGAAGATGAAGTCTTTTCCGCCGGTTTCCCCGACGATCCTCGGATAACTGCGATAGTTCTCGATCTGATTACCGATCTGTTTCCAGATCTGGCGAAATACTTCGGTCGATCCGGTGTAGTGGAGACCTGCAAAACTGGGACTCGACAGCACCGTGGATGTGATCTCGACCGGATCACCGGGAACGAAGTTGATGACGCCCGGCGGAAGCCCTGCGTCTTGCAGCATCTGGTAAGCGCACCAGTTGGAGAGGATCGAAGTTTTGGAGGGTTTCCAGAGCGCCGTGTTTCCCATCAAAACAGGTGCGCAGCACAGGTTCGCGGCGATGGACGTGAAGTTGAAGGGAGCCACTGCATAGACGAATCCCTCGAGGGGCCGGTAGTCGACATGATTCCAGGTTCCGGGGGGGTTTTTCAGAGGTTGTTCCTGGGGGATTTGTTCGAGTGCGAAGTAATTATTGAATCGAAAGAAATCGATCAGTTCACAGGCTGCATCGACCTCGGCCTGAAAAACTGTTTTCGATTGTCCGAGCATCGTCGAGGCATTGAGTTCGTCGCGCCACGGGCCGCTCAACAGCACTGCGGCTCTCTCCATCACGGCCGAGCGTACTTGCTGTGTTGTGCTCGACCAGCCGACCCACGCCTTGTTGGCGGCATCGATGGCCATCTCTACCACCTCGGGAGTGGCCCCATGCCAGCGAGCCACCACCTTGGAATGATCGTGCGGACAGCGTTGCTCGCGGATATTGCCGGTGAAGATCTCCTTACCGTCAACGATACAGGGGATCTCCGGGGTCTCGCTCCACATCGAGTCGAGGCGCTGCTCGATGGACGCTCTCTCTTTGGAACCCGGTGCATAATCCAGGATTGCTTCGTTGTCCGGTTCTCCTGGGCAGAAGATCTGGTTTCCCATCAGCCTCCTCGTGGCACGTATGCTTTCTTCGATTCGGGGCATTAGAACGGGACTGCCATGGGGATGCTACTGTTCACGGTTTCGGTTTGGTTGCCGCATCCTCTTCAGATGGCTAGGGTAGGGATTACTGGATGAGATCAAGATCGGTCTCCTGTCACACCCGGGATTTCCGGAGGTTTTTAGATGTCTGCCGCTGCTTCAGATCTGTTCGATTCCGGCGACCTGTTCGCGGACCGTCACATCGGACCCAGTACCGGGGACATCGAGCAGATGCTTGCACAGATCGATGCCGAATCGCTCGATGATCTGATCGACAAAACGGTTCCTTCTTCGATCCGACATGCCGATTCTCTGGTACTGGAAGAGGCTGCAACCGAGGCAGAGGTTCTGTCTGAACTCGGGCAGATCGCTGCCAGGAACAAGATATTCAGATCTCATATAGGTACCGGTTACCACGGCACCATCACGCCGCCTGCGATTCAGCGTGGCATCCTGGAGTGCCCCGGTTGGTACACCGCATACACACCCTACCAGCCAGAAATTAGCCAGGGGCGCCTCGAGGCGCTGTTGAATTTCCAGACGGTGGTTTGCGATCTCACCGGGCTGGAAGTTGCGAATGCTTCCTTGCTGGATGAGGGAACCGCGGCAGCCGAGGCGATGGCGATGTGCCATCGAATTCAAGAGCGAGCCGGAGGCGCTGGAGGTTCAGAACTTTTCTTCGTCTCGGAGAAGTGTCACCCGCAAACCATCGAGATCGTGAAGTCGAGAGCGAAGCCCCTGGGAATCGAGATTGTCGTTGGAGATCACGAGGATTTTGTGTTTCCGGCCAAGTGCTTCGGGATCCTCGTGCAATACCCCGATACCGAGGGCAGGGTCGTCGATCTCGAGGGGATCTGTTCGCGTGCTCACGATGCAAACGCACTGGTGGCGGTGGTGGCGGATCCGCTTTCGCTGACCATCTTTCGTCCGCCCGGAGAGTCGGGAGCCGACGTGGTCGTCGGGTCGACACAGCGCTTCGGCATACCAATGGGCTACGGTGGTCCGCATGCGGCCTATCTCTCCACCCATGAGAAGTACCAGAGACAGATCCCGGGACGCCTGGTGGGAATCTCTCGCGATTCTCAGGGCAAGAATGCCGTACGGCTTGCACTTCAAACGAGAGAGCAACACATTCGCAGAGATCGCGCGACCAGCAACATCTGTACAGCGCAGGTATTGCTCGCGGTCTGCGCCGGAATGTATGCGATTCACCATGGTCCGGATGGGCTCACCAGGATCGCTCGTCGCATTCGCCTGCAAACTGATGTTCTGGCGAAGGCGCTTGCCGAACTCGGGCACGATGTGCTGGAAGCAGTTCGCTTCGACAACGTGAAGGTGGTTGCGCAAGGAGTGACTGAAGAGGACGTGCGTCAACGAAGCCTGGCGGCTGGTCGCAACTTCCGATACTACGGCGATGGTTCCATCGGGATCTCTCTTGACGAGACCACAACGCGTGATGACGTCATCTCCATCTTGACCATCTTCGGGGCCGATACCGTGGATATCGATCAACTGGCAGATCGCTGTGATATTGAACTGCCCGGGCACTTGAAGAGAACCAGTCCTTTCCTCACTCACCCGGTTTTTCATCGATATCGTTCCGAGACGGCATTGATGAGATACATGCATCAACTGGAGAGTCGTGATCTCGCTCTCAATACTGCGATGATCCCGCTCGGTTCCTGCACCATGAAGTTGAATGCGGCTGCAGAGATGTTCCCGATCCTCTATCCCGGTTTTGCACAGCTCCATCCATTTGCGCCAACCGATCAGGCCGTTGGTTACACCGAACTCTTTGATCGTCTCTCGGGGTGGTTGGCAGAACTCACCGGTTTCAGTGCAGTTTCGCTGATGCCCAATGCCGGTTCTCAGGGTGAATACGCCGGCTTGATGGTGATCAACGCCTACCACCGATCCCGTGGTGAGGCGAACAGGGATGTTTGCTTCATTCCCCAGTCGGCCCACGGCACCAATCCGGCCAGCGCGATCATGGCCGGCATGGAAGTGGTGGTGGTGCGTTGTGATTCAGAGGGCAACATCGATCTTGAAGATCTTGCACTCAATATCGCCGAGTACGGTGATCGAGTGGGAGCATTGATGGTGACCTACCCCTCGACCCATGGAGTTTTCGAGACGGAGATCATCAAGATCTGTTCGATGATTCACGATGCCGGTGGCCAGGTTTATCTCGACGGAGCCAACATGAATGCGATGGTGGGTCTTTGTCGCCCGGGTGATTTCGGAGCGGATGTTGGCCATCTCAATCTGCACAAAACATTCTGTATTCCACATGGAGGTGGCGGACCCGGAATGGGGCCCATCGGTGTGGCCAGTCATCTGGAGCCGTTTTTGCCCGGACACCCGGAGTCGGAAACGGGAGGCAGTGAGGCGATCGGCCCCATCTCGGCGGCACCTTTCGGGAGCGCGATGATTCTGCCGATTTCCTATGCCTATATTCGCATGATGGGAGCGACTGGACTGCGCAAGGCCAGCGAGGTGGCGATCCTGTCGGCCAATTACCTGGCGCGAAATCTCGAGGATTGCTTCCCGATCCTGTACCGCGGTGCCCACGGCTACGTGGCCCACGAATGCATCATCGATACCCGTGTGCTCAAAGAGAGTGCAGGAATCAGCGTCGATGATGTCGCCAAGAGATTGATCGACTTCGGATTCCATGCTCCGACCATGTCCTGGCCAGTAGCGGGTACTTTGATGGTCGAGCCGACAGAGAGTGAACCGAAAGAAGAACTGGACCGTTTCGTCGAGGCGATGAGAGGAATCTACGCCGAGGCGAAGGCTGTGGAAGAGGGAGTCTATCCCGCCGATGACAATCCACTGAGGAACTCGCCACATACCCTGGCGATGGTGACGGTAGAGAACTGGAGCCATCCGTACTCACGAGAGCAGGCGGTGTTTCCTAGTCCCCACACCAGATCTCACAAGTTCTGGCCAGCGGTGGCACGCATCGACCAGGCTTACGGAGATCGCAACCTGATCTGCTCGTGTCCGCCACTCGAGGAATATTCCTGATCAGGAGTCGTCCGTCTCGATGAGGGCTTCGTGAAGCGCTATGGCGCCACGGGCCAGATCCTTCTCCGGCACGACGCAGGTGATCACCAGGTTGGATGAAGAGATCAAGTCGATGTTGATCTCCTGTTCGGCCAGAACCGAGAAGATCTTGCCGGCGATACCTGGTTCTCTGGAGATGCCCTCTCCGACGATATTCAGTAGTGCCACGTCATCATCGATGAGCCACGATTCACCACCAACTTCCTGGACCACCTTTTGCAGATCGGCCTCCTGTAGAGACTTGCTCCCAGGAATGATGAAGGTGATGTCGTTGAGTCCTTCGTGACTCTGGGCCTGGACGATCAGGCGTACATTGATTCCGAATTCGCCGACTACACTGAACACCCGGGCTGCGATTCCCGGTTGATCCGGTACCGCCAGGATGGAAATCTTGCGGACATCTCGATCATCGGTGACGGCGCGTACAACGACTTCTTCCATCGAATCTTCCTTTCCTGAGATGCGAGTACCGGGTCGGTCCTCGGTTGCCGAGGCGACCACTAGCGGTACTTCGAAGCGGCGTGCCACCTCGACTGACCGCCCGTGCAGCACCCTTGCTCCGAGGTTTGCCATCTCCAGCATCTCGTCATAACTCAGCGCTTCGATCTGCAGTGCCCCCGGCACCAGGCGGGGGTCTGCGGTGAAGACTCCTGCTACGTCAGTAAGGATTTCACAACGCTCGGCACCGAGCGCTGCCGCCATGGCGACGGCACTGGTGTCGGAACCACCGCGTCCAAGCGTGGTGATCTCATCGCGCTGATCGATCCCCTGGAACCCTGCCAGAACCACGACATGATCGCTATGGAGTGCCTCGACCACACGATCGGGATCGATGTGCAGAATCCTCGCCTCTGAGTGGCGGTCATCGGTCACGATTCCACCTTGCTGCCCCGTGAATGAGATCGCGGGAATCCCCAGTTCGCTCAGTGCAATGGAGAGCAGTGCTATCGATTGCATCTCTCCTGCCGACAGCAACACGTCCAGTTCTCGATGCGGTGGACGAGTCGACAGTTTCTTTGCCAGTGAGGTGAGGTCGTTGGTGGTATCACCCATCGCCGAGACGACGCAGACGACATGACAGTCGTCGGCCCTGCGCTGGCCGATTCGCCGGGCCGCATTCTTAATCAAGTCCGGGGTGGCAACGCTGGTGCCGCCGAACTTCAGAACGTGAACCGGTTTTTTCAGCATCGCCGGAGTCATTCGATCATCTCCATCTGGAGTCCAGCATGATCGATGGTGAGGATCTCTGCTCGCGCAGGGGTTCCCGCCTCTTCCAGAGCAGCGAGCGCGGACTCGGCAACTTCAACGGTTGTTTCTTTTTTGGTGACGAAGGCGGCCAGGGTCGGGCCCGCACCCGAGAGCCAGTTACCGCAGAGTTCTTGTTCGTTACCCATCGCTTCCAGAGCGGCAGCGAGACCGGGAATCAGTGGCAGTCGGAAGGGTTGATGGAGCCGATCCAGGCAACCTCTTTCAACAGCGTCCCAGTCACCGCAGGCGAGTCCCGAGAGCAAGGAGGCGATGCCTCCCAGGTTTATGATCGCGTCTTCTCGGGTGTAGGAATCCGGCAGGGTTGCCCGGGCATGTTTCGTCTCCAGTTCAACCGCGGGAATCACCGCCAGAACTCGCGGAACCGATTCGATGTGAAGAGAGACGTGGTTCCAGCTGGAACTGTTTCCAGATCCTGCCTGCAATCCACCATCGATGCAGGCGGCGGCGTTGTCGGGGTGTCCTTCGATGTTGGAAACCAACTGAAACAGTTGCTCCGGTGGGGGAGGAGATCCGTCCCGTAACAACATCCCCGCGGCGACACCACAGGCATGGGCAGCGGCACTCGATCCGAGCCCCCGGGACAACGGGATATCGCTGTGGATCTTCCAGCGAGCTTCATCAACTGCGTCTCCGGCGATCTCGCTAGCAACAGATAGGATGCGATTCGAACGGTCCCTTGGAAGGGTATCGGCACTCTCTCCGCTGATCTCGAGTTCGAATCCATGTTGGCAATCGGGTTCGAGTTCGAGGGTGATTCCGAGATGCAAAGCGAGGCCCAGGACATCGAATCCGGGACCGAGGTTAGCACTGGAAGAGGGTGCGTGAATTCTCCACATGGTCATGGCAGATCCATCGCTTTGCGCAGCGCATCCATATCGGTGGGGATCGGCGTGGGAAGTTCGACCCCGGCGGTTGCTCGATCTGGATCCTTGAGCCCGTGACCGGTGAGAGTGCAGACGATGGTGCTGCCGGCGGTAGCGATCTTGACCCCTGCTTCGTGTTGCTTCAGCAATCCTGCGACACTGGCGGCACTGGCTGGTTCGCAGAATACCCCCTCGCGTTGTGCCAGGTGCTGATAGGCAGCCAGGATCTGTTCGTCTTCGACGGCGAGGATGTCACCACTCGATTGCTCGATGGCGTCGAGTGCACCCTGCCACGAGGCTGGATTGCCGATACGGATTGCAGTGGCGATGGTTTCCGGGTGCTCGACCGGAGCACCTTCAACGATGGGAGCCGATCCTGCGGCCTGACAGCCGATCATCCTGGGTGAGGTTTGGGTGTCTCCGGCTTCTTGCAGTTCGCGATAGCCGCGCCAGGTCGCGGTGATGTTGCCAGCGTTACCGACCGGAAGGAAATGGGCATCGGGTGTGGTTCCCAGCTGATCGACGATCTCGAAAGCGATCGTCTTCTGTCCTTCCAACCGATAGGGGTTGAGCGAGTTGACCAGAGTGATGCCTTCGCGCTCACTGATCTCGACAACCATTTTGAGAGCCTCGTCGAAGTTTCCGTCGATGGGAATCACGTGGGCTCCATGGATGATGGCCTGTGCGAGTTTTCCTGCCGCGACCTTGCCTGCCGGAAGAACGACCCAGCAAGGAACTCCCGCTCTCGCTGCGTAAGCGGCGGCCGAGGCAGAAGTGTTGCCCGTGGATGCACAGATGACACCGCGGCACTCATCTTCCATCGCTTTGGAAACTGCCAGTGTCATGCCGCGATCTTTGAATGAACCGGTCGGGTTCAGTCCCTCGAACTTGAGGAAAACCTGGTGATCGTCGCCGAGGATGGAACTGAGTCCGGGGGCGTGTATCAGCGGAGTCGAGCCTTCCTCGAGACTCACCACCGGAGTTTCGGAGGTGACGGGGAGACGATCCCGGTAGCGTTCGATGATGCCAGCCATCGTCATTCCTCTATCCGCACCCGGATCGGTTCCGAGATCGCTCTTAGATCACTATCTAGATTCGAAAGCGCCTGATCGAGGTCGGTGGTTGCGACCGGGTGGGTCAGGATCCGGATCGGTACCTCCTGGCCCTCCGAATGGACATTGTCAGGTTGGTCGAGCGCTGCAATCCCGACTTCCCGGGAGGCAAGTGCTCCTGCAAGGCGTGACAGCACTCCCGGGCGATCGGGTACTTCGAGACGCAGATAATGGCGAGCCGGGATCTCCCCCGGATCCGTGATCTTCTCGACCGGACCAAAGACGGGGTAGACGATCGCATCGCCACGGGCGGCCCGCAGGATATCGGCAACCACGCTTCCGGCGGTCGGCATTCCGCCGGCGCCCTTGCCCTGAAGCACCAGAGAGCCGAACGGTTCCGCCTCGAGCAGTATCGCGTTGTCTTCATCGCGTACCGAAGAGAGAGGATGGGAAGAGGGAAGGAAGCAGGGCATCACTCCGATGGATGTGCCTTCTCCATTTCGCCGCATCATTCCGATCAGTTTCAACTGCAGTTCGTGTTGCTTGCCAAACTCGATATCGTAAGGAGTCAGTCCGACGATTCCTTCTATGCGGAGCTTTTCGATGGGAACGGCACAGCCGAGCAGAATTCTTGCCAGAAGTGCCAGCTTGTGGGCCGAATCCATACCGTTGATGTCGAGCGTCGGATCGGCTTCGGCGAGACCTGCGCTTTGAGCTGCGGCTACTGAATCATCGAAACTGAGATGCTCCATTCGGCTCAGGATGAAGTTACAGGTTCCGTTGAGGATTCCGGTCAGACGATCGACCGGTCCGGCGGGAATTCCTTGTTGAAGAACCTGGAGGATCGGAACTGCTGCGGCAACGGAAGCCTCGTAGTAGAGGTTCCGACCCTGGTCAGCGGCTACCTGAAACAGTTCTTCGCCATGGACGGCTAGTACCGCCTTGTTGGCGGTCACCACATCTTTTCCCTTTTCGAGGGCGCGGCGAATCCACTGGCGGGGGAGGTCGGCTCCGCCGACCAGTTCGACAATCGCATCGATCTGAGGATCCTCTATCGCCTTGTCGGGGTCTTCACAGATTTCGGGGTCGCCAGGCAAGTCGGCGGGTATATCGCGCGCGCGGGAAGCATCCTGCACAACGATCCGGACGACCTCGATCGAACGTCCGGCGCGAACCGCACATTCATCACGAGTAGAGGCGAGCAGTCTTGCGACAGCTCCCCCGACGTTCCCCAGTCCCAGAAGTGCGATCTTGTAACTTTCCATCAATTATAAAGATCGGACCTGGAGGGGTTCTCCTGCAATGGATTCCTGGATAGAGAGGCTATTTCTTCTTCGAACGATCGAGGATGAGCACGTATGGTTTTCCGTCGATGCGCAGACGCTGGTTGGCGATAACCAGCGGGAAGCGGCTGGAACGGTAACTACCCAGGCTTTTACCGCGATTGTCCATGATTTTGACGGTAGCCACTCCCTTGGCATCGACGGAGATGATCGCTTTGCCTAGTTTTCCCGGAAGGTTGACGGTTTTTGGAGTTCCGGGAACCGGTTTCGTAGGATTCTTGGTGAGGAACTTCCAGTTTTCCGAACCGGCGCGGCGCAGATACTTGCCGTATTTTTTGAGGCTATCGGGGATGCCGCCGGAATCGCTGGAGCTGGCGTGAACCACATCGAAGGAGATGGCAACGCTCGGGGACTTCGCATCCCCGGCGGTCTGTGATCCTCCGGCGCTGCTGGGGTGAGCCACGGCCGTGGCCAGCAACAGTACACCGATGAAGTTGAGCCATGTTTTCATGCGGGTTTCCTATCCATTCGAGATGACGATCATCAAGACGCCATCGTCGTCATTGCCCTCGTCAAAGATGAGACTTCCATCGTCCTCTGGCAAGTCGAGAATTTCCACCACCATCTCAAAAGAGTCAACCGGAGCATCGGAGAGGCCATCACGGAGGATTGCAAATACGACCCCGATGCACAGAACTAACGCAGCAGCAGCCGGCAGCATCGGCCAGGATTTCCGAACTCCGGACTTCGGATCAGGCAGGGCTCCAGCACGACGCAAGCCCGTTTCGAGCCGTGCCCAGTCGAGCGCCGAAGGGGCGGGCACTTTACGAAGGGGATCCTCTGCAAGAGCTGCTGCGACTGTTTCGGCATCTGCCTCGAGCCACTGGCGACACTCCTGTGATTGGAAACCCATCCGTCCGATGAAGGCGGTTTCTGCATCGGTCAACTCCCGGGTGGCGGAAGCCTCCACCAGTTCCTGGAATCGTTGCAAATCCGATGGTTCGTTCATCACTCGTTCCTTCCTCGGGAGCGACTGGCTCCACCTGGATCCCAGTCAGACGGCAGTGCGTCTCTGATCTTGCGACGTGCGTGATACAGGCGAGACATCACCGTGCCCACCGGGATGCCAAGTACTGCGGCGATCTCGCCGTAAGAGAGTCCCTCGTAACAATGAAGTGTGAAGACCATCCGGTGTGCTTCGCCGAGTTGGTCGACAGCTGCGGCGATGGCGATGGCAATCTCACCTCGTTCCAGTTGAGATCCGGTTTCTGGATTGGCCCTGCGACCGGTCCGAAGATCAGCGTCAGTGCCGACGGCTTCCTCGACGATGGGCGTTTCCTTACGGACCTTTTTTCTGCGGATGGTGTCGATGGCATGGTTGGTTGCGATGCGGTAGGCCCAGGTGAGGAATCTTCCCGATGGGTCAAACGAATCGAGACCCCGGTGAATCTTGATGAATACATCCTGGGTTGCATCGAGGGCGTCTTCCCGGTTTCGCAACATCCGAACCAGCACGGCAAAAATCCTCTCGCGGTGACGACGATAGAGTTGCTCGAAGCCGTTGACATCTCCGGAGAGGTGACAGCGAACCAGGCGACGGTCTTCATCGTCTTGCTCCACATCCACGAAACCCCCAGTTGACTGGCTTCCCGAGGAAGCCGACACCGGGGATGACGCGTGAGAGGGAGGTTCATTCACTGCGATTGTCCCGCTTTCTCGAGTTCGACCTCGATTTTTCGCCGCATCTCGGAGAGGGAGATGTCGAGTTTTTGCGCAGCAGCCCGCAGATCGTCCTGCTCCGGACGAATCGACACCAACTGGTCTCCGAGCCAGGCTTTCTTGATGCGGATCCTTTCGCCAGAGACCTCGATCTGCTGCTCTTGGCGCTGTAGTACGCTGCGTTGCTGGATCCGTTCCCGAACTCCGAGGGTGCCTGTCAGGAGATGGATCTCTCGCATCAGCCTTTCTCGGTCCTCGGGTCGTGCGATCACGGTCAGTAACTGAGCGGGACGAGATTTTTTCATCCATGCTGGAACCAGCACCGCATCGAGGGCTCCTGATTCCATCAAGGAATCGATGATTCCGCCGGCTTCTTCTCCCGAGAGGTGGTCGAAGTGAGTCTCCAGGACAGCGACCGTTTCCGTGGTTTCTTGCGCGGCTTCCAGAAGCATCACACGAACCATGTTTGGCGGGTCCTCGGGTGGAGCCACCCGGGTTCCGACTCCCCAGCCCTGTGCGATCGGTTTCCCCTCGGGAGCGTGGCAGTAACGGTGCGCGATTGTGGTGAGCACTGCAGCGCCGGTGGGGGTCGTCAGTTCTCTACCGGCGGGTCCGGAACAGACGGGGACCCCTCGCAACAGTTCAACGACTGCCGGTGCCGGAATGGGGATGGTTCCGTGTGCTGCCTTGACGAATCCGCTTCCCAGAGCTGGTGCCGAGGCGATGATCTCGACCGGATCGAGCCAGTGCACCGCGAGCAGGATTCCGATGATGTCGACCTGGGCATCGAGAGCCCCGACTTCGTGGAAATGGACATCGTCAA
Organism: Planctomycetota bacterium; assembly: GCA_050256595.1. Lineage (GTDB taxonomy): Bacteria > Planctomycetota > UBA8108 > UBA1146 > UBA1146 > UBA1146. The sequence continues at coordinate 5,010 of JBBWWE010000454.1, read as the reverse complement.
CCGTGGATTGATGCACCTTGGCTTCCGCTTCGGCGAGATGACGGTAAACCGAAGCGGCACTGCTCTTGACCGGATCGGGGATGCTCGGATGGTCGAGTGCCGCCAGCAAATCGGACAGTCTGCGATGGGGAGGGGACTTCTCGCCCGATTCGACCGTGGCCCGACAGGCGCCAATCCCGCGGCGCATTTCGGACAGAAACTCCAGAGAATGGCTGGGTAAAGCCTGACAAAGAGGCTCTGTCACTTCTTCTGCAGGGACCCCGAGGTCGATCAGGGCCGCCAGCAACATATCCCCGGCGATCCCGCGCGAGGCATCGATGTAGAGGCGGTTCTTGTTGGATTTCTTCAAGTTGTTCATCGAAAGTAGGTTACGACTTTCCAGTTGGAGCAGCATTTGGCCTTCATTGCTAATGGGGAGACGCGTTCGATGCAACCGACTTGTGCGAGAGTGGCGGCCTCATTTTGGTCGGCTGGGAGTGTCAATTGGCTCGATATGCCACCAGGGAGTTGCAGGCGAAGACTCGACAGGAGAGGGGTCCTGTGCGAAAACATGGGCTCGTCATGGAATCGACTCGTCGCTTCCGGGGGATGATCCTGGAGGCGGTCAATTCGTGGCGTGTGCTGGATCGATTTCCGTCCGTGTTCGGGTGGCGGTCCAGAATCGGAAAGATATGTTGAGGAGGGACTTCCGCGTGTGGTCTGCCCCACCCCTTGGCGGGGTATCGGGGTTCATCGTGGTCGGTTCCTTGGTTCTAGAAGTTTCGGTTCCAGAAGTTTCTTTTTGCGACACCTTTGAAATGAGTGCCCCGCTGTCGAGGAGGTCCATTGGATGGCCAGCGGTTGCGGGGTTGCCCAGGAGGGGAAGACGAGCATGAACGAGGTGGTTTCGGAGCGTCGGATGGAAATCCGCCAGGCTCTCCAGGTGGCGCTCGCGATCGTTGCGACGCTCATCATCACCGTGACGTCAACCGGGCTGCTTTCGGCGCAGGTTCGACCAGATGTACAGAAACTACTAGACGAGGGAATCAACCTCTTTCAACAGGGCAAGCTCTCGGAAGCTCAGCAGCAATTCGAACGAGCCCTGTTGCTGGATATTACCTCGGAGGAAGCTCTCGACTGGGTCGATCAAGTGGGCTACGGCCAGTTGATTCAGGTGATCTGGTCAGGCGATGACACTCTTGGTGGTCAGATGGCAACTCTCCTGCGACTCACCTCGCTCGAGACCAAGCGCCGTTCGATGGACGCTGCCGCCATCACCGAGGTTCTCGATTCTTACTTCGGTCAAGAGGATCTGCTCGAGCGAACAAAACTCCTCTACCAGTCGATCAGCGACCACGGTGTCTACCTGTTGCCGGGTCTCGTCGATCGTCTGGGACAACCGGAACAGACGGCGAGAGTGCTGGCAATTCAGGCAGTGATTCGGATGTCGGATGATGCCGTTTTGCCGCTGAATCGGTGCCTCCATTCTGCCAAGCAGGGAGTCGTCACCGGTGCCATTGCTTCGTTGCAGAAGATCAAAAATCCCGTCGCGATTCCCAGCCTTCGCTGGCTCGCCGAGAGCAGTGCCGATCCACTGATTCAGGCTGCCGCCAATGCTGCTGCCGATTCGATCATCGCTGGCAGTAGTGACGGCGATGCGTATTCGATGCTGGTCGATCAGGCCCACATGTTCAGCACCGACAGCAGCATGATGGTGCGCACCTACCATGACCCGGTGCTCTGGACCATCTCGGATGGCTCACTTTCCTATCGGACGGTCGAGGGATGGGAACTGAACGAACTGCGTGCTGAACAACTGCTCGGCGATGCATTGTCGCTCTCAGGAACTGGCGGCTCCGCCCTGGCGCTGAACGCCTGTAACCTGATGGCGCGATGGAGTGAGTACAGTGACGTTCGTTCCGTCATCTCCATGCAGGTCGAAGCGGGGGATACTGACGAATCTCAACTGGCGAATCTCCGTGCCCGTGAAATCGAGATGGAGCGCGTGCGTTGCTCCGCATACACGATGCCCGTGGATGTCCTCGATGCCGCACTCGATCTGGCGCTGACCGATCGTCGTCCGCAGGTCGCCATCAATATCCTGTCGGCACTGAGAGTGTTTCTCTCGGGACAGCATGACACCCCGGTATCTGCAGCGGTACAAAGCGCTCTTTCTTATGAACAGCGCGGTGTTCGCTTTGCAGCTGCGCGCTGCGTGGCCTTCCACAATCCTTCAGGTTCATTCAGCGGATCGGACGATGTGGTTCCGAATCTCGCAGAAGGGCTTGCCGAAGGCAGTCGAAAAGTCGCACTGACCATCTTCCCGGATCAAGACGATGCGTTGCTGATCGGTTCGCTTCTTCGTCGTACCAACATAGAGCCTTTCAATGATGCCGATCCGTTGCGTGGTCTCGAGAGGGCCATCTCCTTCCCCAAGGACGTCATCGCGATCTCGTCCGATACGGGTAAGTTTCCAACAGCCGAGGTGATCCGCAGGCTGCGAGGCGACTACAGAACCAAGCGTACTCCGATCATCGTGTTTGCTTCTGGTGATGGCTTCGCCCAGGCGCAAGCGACATACAATAACGAGGAGTCGGCAGTCTTCGTCGTGGATCGTTCCATCGATCCGCTGCGACTGCGCAACGATCTTCTGGTCGGGTTGCTGGCTGGAAGTGACAACACGCGTGGAGCGAATGTCGCCATGCAGGCTGCCCAGGCGTTGCGCCACCTGGCCAGTAGGGACAGTCAGTTCGATCTCTCCACGACCACCGATGCACTCATCCACGCTCTTGATGATCCCGCTGACGTCGTGAGGATTCCGACCTGCACCGTCCTGGCTGCCATGTGTCCGGCGTCGGCAAGTTCGGCTCTGGTTCGGGTGATCGAAGAGGGAGATGCGGCAAGTGTCGATCTTCGTCAGATGGCTCTGATTGCTCTTGGCAATATCCATCGTGGTACCGGAATGGTCGATGAAAGCGTCTTGAATGCAGTGAACTCGGCGATGAAGAGCAGCGATGTGAAGATCATCGAAGCAGCTGCGCGAGCGCTGGGAGTGATGGGTATCCAACCTGCCGTGTTCAAGGAGTAACTTTCCGAACTGATGTGATTTGATGCGGGGGTGAACTGGAAATCCGGTTCACCCCCGTTTTTCTTTGTATCTGCCACTGGTTGAGAGCCACTGTGACCGTCACGATGGAACCGACGCGGTGGGGAAAGTGGTTTGAGTACTCGGATCTTCTCGGCAAGGGAGTGGCGATGGCGATCGGATCGATCTGCGAGCACTGTGAAGCGGGTTTCTCCGCTCCCGATGCGAGTCTCGGAACCGGCGTGACCTGTCCGACCTGCGGTAAGAAGACTCGAGTACTCGATGAAGCAGAAGTACGGGAGGTCGAGGAGCGGAGAAAACAGAAAGATCGACGTCAGGAGGAGTACCGATCCCGTCTGGCGTTGCTAGAAGACCTCGAGCAACAGGAACGCATCGAGGGTGTTCGTGGCGGCCTCGAGGATTCTGTGCGCCATTTTCAGCCGCGGGCGGGTACCAGAAATCGACGTCTACGGATGATGGGGCACCTGTTGATGGTGGTCGCCTGGTCAATTCTGGCAACTTCGATGGTACTGGCCTTCTTCACCGTTCTCGATCTAAGTTATCTAACTGCTGCGTTCAGTTTCTTTGGCGGCATCTTCGGTTTCGCAATTGTGAAGTTTTTGTCCGAGGCGAGTCACACACTTGCGGATGTGGCGGATCGGCAATGGGACATCCGGGCATTGCTCCTCGATATGCTCGAGGAACAGGAACTCCACAAGGAGAGCGAGAAGAGCTAGCGGTTACGATCTCTCCTATTCGGAGAAGAAGAAGTCGAGCGCTCCTCTGGCTGAATCTCCGAACTCGGCATCGAGGGTTGCCTTGTTTGCAGGTCTCGTGCCGATCTCTTCGAAGATTTTTTCCATCCTCTCGCAGGCGGACTTGGCATACAGGCGAACCATACCGACCGTGGTCCGGTCATCGAAAACGGTCGCCATGATGGTCCGTTCTCCCACCATTGAGAGTTGAATGCAGTCGCGTTTTCCCTGGTGAAAGAGCACCGAGAACTCATCTTCTCCCAGTAGTTTCGCCATCTCGCGTGTTGCTGCATACGATCCGGCCACCAGTGCAGAGATGGTCTGGTGGTCTATAGAGTTTGTATCTCCACAGCAGGTCACCATGTGACCTTCTCTATCGATGAGGAGATTGCATTTGCTCCCGGAGAGTTCGAGAAACTCGACCAGGACACGGTCGATTTGATCCAGGTCTTCACGGTAGAAAACGAGGCGTTGATCTCGTAGGCGATCGCTATCAGTGACCAATTTTCTGGTTCCTTCCGTGTTACTCAGGGCAAGATCCGGATGATGCCCGCAAGATGGAGGAGCACCGTTGCCGTGATTGCGGTGGCGAAGAAGAGTCCGAGAAGAAGTCCGGTGCGGCGCTTCTTGCGTCTCGGGGACGTGGCAATCACGGGGCGTGAGTTGCCAGTCATCGGACGGGCCGTAACTTCCTGGACCACGGTCCGAACCCTCGTTGCAGTGGCGGTGCTGGCACCAGCAGCAACGGGCACCCTGGGAGTCCCGCCGTGCTGGGATGCAGCAACCGGTGCTACCGATGAAGCCACCGCCGTTGCTGTGGTGGCCGAACGGGCAGCTTGGCGACTCGCATCGCGCGGGATCGCGATGGAACTGCTCCTCTTCGGAGCATGCTGATCGTTGAGGGATTCCAGCACCATTCCCGCAAGTCGTTTGAGGGTCGGGAAGACTCCCTGACCGTCGCGGGCTACCGCTTCGAAATGTGGCGCATCCCAGGAGTTCAGCGCCTCCTCCAGTTCCTCGATGCTGTAGACATCGGGAAGGTCGCGTTTGTTGTACTGGAGAATGATGGGGATGTTCGAAATGTCGAGGCCATGTTCCTTCAGGTTCTCCTGCAGGTTTCCTAGACTTTCGATGTTCTCGTCCATCTTTCCACGTTTGGAGTCAGCGACGAACACGACCCCATCGGCTCCC
>JBBWWE010000453.1:0-3326 GCA_050256595.1 Planctomycetota bacterium | reverse complement strand
TTGCTGTGCTGCCGCTTGTTGCGCTGCCGCTTGTTGCGCTGCCGCTTGTTGCGCTGCCGCTTGTTGCGCTGCCGCTTGTTGCGCTGCCGCTTGCTGCGCTGCGGCATCGGCAGCAACTTTATCCGGGGTTACCGGTGGGTTCTGGGCTGGAGGTGGAGCCGCAGGTGTCGGCGCAGCGGGTATTCCGGGAACACGAGGGGCGGGCACGCTTCTCTTACCGGGAGGACCTGCAGAGGGCGATGCCTTCCGGGGAGCCGGAACCCTGCGTTTTTTCGGAGCGGGTGAATCTCCTGATCCCTGTACCGGCTCGTCAGACATCAAGATTCCTCGCTCCCGGCCATCTGCTGTCCCAGCGCCGGATCCTCGTCATCGTCGTCCTTCTCGATGGGATAGATGAGTTCGATCAGTTGCTGCAATTGCTCCGGGCTCAGATGCCCCAGTTCCACAAGTACCTGTCCCAAGAGCGGAACCTGCTTGCCTTCGCTGCGAAGACGCTCCTGAATCGTCAGTGCCTCGTAGAGTTGATGGGAATCGACAACCCCCTGGTCAAGGGCGATCTCGCCAAATAGTCGACGATAACGATCAGGTTCCGCCACGAGTCGCGCCTCCCGAAATCCACCTGGTTTCCAGTGATGTTTCCAGCGATGTTTCCAGTGATGTTTCCAGCGATGTTTCCAGCGATGTTTCAGCAATACAACCTGAATCAGCCATCCTGAAGCGTGCGGCCACAACTAGCGGATCACACCGCGAACGGGACCTCAAGATCAGGGTCAGAGAGGATATCAGCCCCCCTCACCATGCGCCACCGCCCCATCCTTACCAGTCCTCGACCACCAGAGGTTCTTGACCACTGCACAGGCTAATCCCCGGAACGTCATCGCTCTTCTCGAGGCGGTCTCTGACCTCGACGACCTTGCGCAGGCATTCGAGTTTTTTCTCGATGGAAGAGACTTTCGGAGCATCGGAGGCGGGAGCCCGCCCCCAGCGAAGTGGGATCCCTACATTGGTATGGAAACTCCACAGTCGTTCTCCGAGTGAATCATGGTGTACCGCCAGTTCATGGATGAATCCTGGTACACGCTCGAAAACCCGTTCCCTCCACAACACCGCCGATAGCGAAAGAAGTTCTGAAAACTCGGATCCCCTCAGCGATTGGCCCGGATCCATCCTTGGCAGCGTTCCCTGCTCAGGGATGTACTCGGGAATCCCCCACGAGGCTGCCAGGAAATCACCTTCCTGAAAGTCGATCACCGTGCCGGATCCATCGACCAGTAGCCAACCTCCGTCACAACGAACGCCCACCGATGGTCGAACAAAGTCACCTTGAAATCCAACTCCATCGGCAGTTCGTTCGACTCGCCGGACCTGGGAGATCCACGGATTTTTCAGCAGTTCGGCACGAACCTGATCGCGCCAGCGGACCGATTGCAGCGACACCTGTGAGGGTATCGAACGCAAGGTCTCCAGTTCTCCCCTGAAACCACGCGGGCACCAGGAGGGCAAGGTTCCCTGGTCGATGGACCAGGCTCCCCCTGCCCGAGCAACACGCCGATCCACCTCGTCCTTGGCATAGACGAGAACGCCACCGAGAAGCAAAAGTACCAGCACCGGCAACAGCCAGCGCAGCACTTCTTTTGGGCGATCCGACTGATTCCCCATCATTGTATTCATTCCCCTCTTGTCCCCGGCAGAACCACCTCGCGCTGGAGATCCAGGCCATGCTGCTCACGAACCAACTTGCGAACGCGGTCGATCAGATGCTTGATATCGCTCGAAGTCGCTCCACCGACGTTTTCGATGAAATTGGCATGAACGGGAGAAATCATGGCCCCTCCAAAGCGCTCACCTTTCAGACCGCACTCATCGATCAGACGTCCTGCACTCATCCGGGCAGGATTCTTGAAGATGCAACCGCAGGTCCTGTTATTGAAGGGTTGGGTGTTTGTTTTTATCTCAGACAAACGCTTTGACTCTTTACGTAGTTTTGCCACATCGAAATCGGGCTGTAAGCGAATTCGAACCCGGGCAACCACACGATCACCGATTCCAGAATCACGGTAACGCCAGTGGAGATCTCGACCATCGACCCATTCCATCGTCCCGGAAGGCTCGATCAGCAACACCTCGCTAACGAGATCTGCATCTCCGATGCCTCCACTCGATGCGCCTGCGTTGCCATAAACTGCCCCGCCAATGGTGCCTGGAATACCGACAAAAGTCTCAAGCCCCTGCAAACCGAGATCGTTGACGTTGCCGACAAGATTCTCGAGGTGCTGGCCGACTTCCACCTCGACGATTCCTTTCTCTCTCTCACGAAAACCGCTCAGAGATTTGGTACCAACCACCAGCCCGTCGAAACCTTCGTCATCGAAAAGTACGTTGGAACCATGCCCGAGCATGAAGACTGGAAGACCCTCGCCACGAGCCCAGACGAGATGATCTCGCATCTCCTCGACCGACTGCGGCTGTGCGTAATACCGCGCCTGACCGCCGATTCCATACCAGCAAAGCCCTGCGAGTACTCTTCCTTCATCGCGCTTCAAGCGATCACTCCCGTTCTGGCAATCTGCTTACCAATTTCATCATTGTTGCCGGCACCGAGCGAAACGACGACGTCTCCCGGACGGATCCATTGAGGAAGATCGTGAATCGCAGCATCAAATTCGATCAGGCGGGTCGAGGGATTTGTTCTTCTAATCTGTCGCACCAGTTGCTGACGAAGGTCACTGGGAAACGCATACTCGTCCTCACGCACCGAGTAGATCGGCAGCACGATGACCTCATTGGCATTAACAAAAGAAATTGCAAACTCGCCCAGAAAGCACTCGAGCCGAGTAGCCTGCTGGGGCTGAAAGAGAGCCCAGATCTTTCGATCGGGGTACAGTTCCCTGGCGCCCTCAAGGGTATACCGAATCTCGGTCGGATGATGAGCGTAATCTTCGTACCACTCGACCTGGTCGATCACTTCTCTCTTCTCGAAGCGACGTTTCACTCCGGGAAACTTTTCGATTCCACGGATAATGGCCTCGAACTCGATCCCGTGGGCCACGGCGAGTGCAACGGCTGCCGTGGTATTGAGAACCGCATGGGTTCCTGGTTCCCTCAGTTCAGCTGCGAATTGGAAGACTCCATCCTTGCTCAATTCGATGGTGCGAATTCCAGTGGAGTGACTGATCTTCCCTCGCCAACCGTCACCCTCGCCATCTCCAAAGTAGATCGGGCGTACATTGCCGGCTTCGATGAGACGACCTGTAGGGTCGGGGTTTGCCGGCATCACCACCGGAGATCCCGGATGAAACTTGTCCAGGAAGTGGCCGAAAGTCATC
>JBBWWE010000452.1:0-5794 GCA_050256595.1 Planctomycetota bacterium | reverse complement strand
CTTCGGATATCCCCTTCGACCAGGTGGTCCTGGAGATGTTGCGCCATCGGAGGCTTCTCGGATGAGCTGGATCGCCCCGACGATGTTCTGGTTGCTACTACTCGTGCCTGCCGTATTGCTGCTGTGGTTTCTGAAGATCAGGCGCATTGAGACGGTGGTCGCCAGCACCGTTCTGTGGAAGCGTGCCCTTCAGGATGAACGGGTACGGTCTCCCTTCCAGCGACTGATCCGAAATTTACTCCTCTTGCTACAGTTACTTGCAGTCATCCTGGCAGTGATTGCCCTGGCGAGACCCGAGTTCGGCTCGATGCGGTACTCATCGAGGTTGAATGTGATCCTGCTCGATGTTTCAGCGAGCATGAACAGCATCGAAAGTGATGGCAGAAAACGCTTCGAGGAAGCACGCAGCAAGGCGTTGCAGATCATCGACAACATCTCGGGGGAGCGGGGTGTGCTGATTCGATTTGCCACTCGGGCGGAAACGCTGACGCCGGTCACTTCACAGTTGGAGCTTCTCAGCGAAGCAGTCCGTCGTCAGCAGCCGAGTTCTGGACTCACCGCATTCACGAAGGCGCTCGAACTGGCTCTTTCCATCGCAAAGCAAGACGCGGTGGTACCAACGCCCGCCGAAGAGAACCTCGCTACGGGAGATGAGGAGGTCCTGCCACCCCAGATCGATGCGCGTATCTTCGTCATCACGGATGGAGTCGTACCGCGCTGGGATGGCGATCCGATACCTGTTCCGGTGATCGTCGAGCCGGTCGGTGAGGTCTCCTCGAACTCGGGGATCGTGGCTCTGGCGGCTAGACGAGAGTTCTCCGATGAGGGGGATCTGAGAGTGGTGGTGGAGATCCGTAATAGCGGTGACGACCCCATCTCCGGTGAACTGGAACTTCTTCTCGATGGAGAGATCGCACTTGCCACCGAACAGCGCACCCTCGAGGGAGGAGAACGATGGACCCGTTCCTTCGCTCTTGAAGGCGCGGGCAGCCATCGACTGGAAGCGCACTGGATTCCGGAGGGTGGTGATGGGTTGGCTCTCGATGATCGAGCCTGGCTCGTTGCTTCTGCACCCCGGAAGATCCGCGTGGCACGAGTTGGCGCCAATAATATTCTGCTTGATGATGCCCTCGCGGTGTTGCCCGCGGTCGAGGTCGAAAGGATCGAGGATGCTGCCGAGATCGATCCGGAAACGGCTGGCGACGAGTTCGATGTGATCGTCTGGGATCGGGTGATCCCGGACAGATTGCCTCCGGGTCCCGGGCATCTGGTTTTTGGTGCGCGACCGAAACGGTTCTGGCCGGATGAGGTTCCGGCAGTCGAGCAACCGTTGCTGGTCGGCTGGCGCCGCGATGATCCTGCTTTGAGATACAGTGATCTTGGACCGATCGATGGGACCGTCATCGAGACCCGGCCGTTGCCGATATTGCCGGGTACCACAGCCCTTGCAGAATGCCGTGAAGGGGCACTCATCGCCCGTTTTTCTGCTGATGACGTGCGGGGTATCGTCGTCGCTTTCGATGTTCTCGATTCACCGTGGCCGTTGACACCGTCTTTTCCCTTCTTCGTCGACGGAGCGCTGCGCGATCTGGCTCGCATCGCAGGCGGTATCGAGAGCGGGATTCACAGTGGTGATCTCATCGAGGTGACTGCAGGAGCGGGGGTCACCGAGGCACGGCTGGTCAGCCCGTCACAGGAGACGGAACGTGATGTGCCCGTGTTGCCCGGTGGCATCCTGCGGATTATCGCCGGTGACGAGCTGGGAATTCACGAGATGCAGTGGCGTGCCCCGGATGTAGGGGACGGGGAGTGGCAGCGGCGATCGATTCCGGTGAATCTGCTTTCACCCGCCGAGAGCGCCATCGAGCCGCGTCCAGCGATTGGCCTCGCCGGAACCGACACCCAGCAGGGAGATCGTGCCTGGAGCGAGTCTCGGCGCGAACTCTGGAGCTGGTTTCTGATGGCGGCGTTGTGCTTGATTGTGGCGGAATGGATCGTCTTCCACCGGCGCTGATGAGAAGATTTGTGCCAGGATCATGATCGAGGAGGAAACAGATGCGATTGACAGTATATCTCGCCGGGCAGATACATGACGACTGGCGCGATCGGTTGAGACAGCAGGCTGAAGCACGGGGTATAGCTGTGGACTTTGTCGGTCCCCAGGATGAACACGATCTCTCCGATGGTATCGGTGAGCAGATTCTCGGAGAGCAGGAAAGCGCCCGCTGGCGCGATGAACTCGCCTCGCAGGCCAACAACTTGCGGACCAGGATCCTGATGCAGCGTGCCGATGCTGTGGTCGCACAGTTCGGAGAGAAGTTTCGCCAGTGGAATGCCGCCATGGATGCGGGGATTGCCATCGCACTGGGAAAGCCATTGATCGTGGTGCGGGATCCATCACTTCACCATGCGTTGAAGGAAATATCCCAGCGTGCCCAGATGACCGTTGATGAGCCAGAACAGGTTCTGGACGCGCTGGAATACGTGTTGCGCTGATCGTCTCTGATCAGTCGGAAGCCTGTCGGATCTGCACTCCCCTGCGTGTCTTCTTCAATTCCGATTGCCAGGCACCTTGCCGGACGTCGCGATTGAGGGTGTTGAACTCGATCACGTTCTGCAAGTAGTCCTGGATCTCCATCTGCCGTTTACCATCACCAAAGTCATCCTGCGTCTGCCTGGGCTCCGGGATGGGAATCGTCGCTGCACCGCGGTGGAAGGCATAGTCACCCGAATCGCGTCGTGCAATCACCGTCGATGCCTGGGCAGGGCCATCGGAGATGTAAATTCCACGACGGTCGGTGGAACCGGAATAAACTGCACCGAAACCGAGGATTCGGACCTGAACATCGGGGATCAGCGAATCGGCCAGCGGATCGATGGCCTGGACACGCATCCGTCCACCGACTTCCTCGACCACCAGTTCCATCTGATTGATCAGCACCAGAGAAGACGTATGAACATCGCCACCTCGCACGATCACCAGGTAGGCACCGACATCCTCGATGGGTAATTTCACATCATGGCTGGCGTACATCGCACCTCCACCCGGGCCGGTCTCTCCCAGCTTAACGGTGGTCGAGACGGTTGGTGAGATTCCGCTCAGGTTCACCTCGGTGACGCGTGAAAGGTCCTTTTCCCTCAGAGCCAGAGTCATCAGATTGACCTTGTAAGCGAGAACCTCTGCCTGCTCGATATTGCGATAGCGCAGTTCGATCTCGATCGGCTCTCCTGGACGGAACTCGGAAATCTCGTCCAGTTCCAGTTCGCGAGCGCGCAATCGAGCGAGGGACTGTCTGGCATCCTCGAACAGATCATCGACCAGATCGTAATAGGTGGCCGCCTCTTCGGTGTCGTTGGCTGCGTGGTGGATCTGCCCGATGATGTAGAGTGCGAGATTCCGGTTCTCACTGTGAGTCGTGCCGCCGGCTGGGTTCTCGTAACGTGCATCGACGATCTGTTGCAGCAGTTGCAATGCTTCTTCTTGTTCATCGAGTGACCACAGGGCCACCGCTCGTGTGTAACGGAAGGAGTCGAGATGGCGCGATTCCTTGAACACTCCTGCCAGAATCCCCGAGGCATCCGCGGCCCGGCGCCAATCCTCGAGGTCGAGAAAGGCGCTCACCAGATTGAGTCCCGCATCGGCAGCGGTGGGGTCGTCACCATGGACGCACAGGAATCTGCGCATCAGTTCTATCCCGAAGTAGGACAGATCGACGGGACTCAGCCCCCATCGGTCCTGTGCCGAAGGGATCGCCCGTGCCAGTGCCAGATCGGCGAGGGTTTGTTCTGCCGCCAGCACCGAGGGGAAATCGGGATATTCCATCACAAGCCGCAGCAGCAATTGAAGCGAGGCCTTCAGGTCCTGTTGTTCGAGTACCCCCGTGACCTTGATGTCCCTGCCAAAGGTTTCCTCGATGACAGCGAGGAAGATCTGGATCGAACGGGAATACTCGCCGAGACTTCGATAAGCCTCTCCGATGCGAATGACCTTGTCGAACTCGATATTGAAATCAGGGTTCTGTTCCTTCAGCACCTCGAAGAAGGAAACCATCGCGGAATTGTCTCCGGCTTCGATGGCGCCGAGTAACAGGATGCGAGCCACTTCCTTGCCAATTCCGGGGCGAAGCTGATCGGCATATTGCTCCCACAGTCCGGTCAGCAATTCCCTTGCGTCGCGCCAGCGCTTCGCTTCCCAGTGCATGCGCCCTCGGTTGTAGATTTCGTCGGGAGTCGCACGGTATTCGTCATCGCTTTCAAGTCCACGCGATAGCACGGTCAAGGTGGTTGCCTCGCCAGTGCTGATGCGAGAAGGCATCGATACGCTCCGGATCACCGGTGGTGGAACCCTGTATTCACCCGGTACGGTGCCAACAAGCGAGTAGGAGATGTTGAAACCACCGCTGGTTCGGGTCCAGATCTGCAAGGCGTTGCCGTCGAGTCGGTGAGAATCGAAACGGCCCTTCAGGCTTCCATCGACCAGGCTCATCCCTGCTGGAATGATGAGATCGAGTTGAAGGTGCTCAGGGTCGCGATTCCACGTACTGTTTGAACTCTCACGCCGTAGGTTGCGTACCGAGAGCGACACTTCGGTACTCTCGCCGAGGGGAACTTGTTTGACGTGGTTGCGCCACAGTTCCTTGCGCTTGCTTGTTACCGAGAAACCGATACCCACCTCTTGCCCATCCTGGCGGGGTGCCGATCGCAGGTATGCGGTAGCCCTGGGGGCGAAGGTAGCTTCCTTCACCTTCGGGTAGTCGGTAGTACGCCCGGAGAGAAGGGCAGCCCAGTGTGGTTTTCCCGCACCGCGAGCCACGAGGCGTATTTCGAGATCTCCCTTGCCATCGCCGAGCTCGAAGAAAGCCGTGGCGGATGTTTGTCTTGGATTCACCGACAGTAGTTTTGTCGGTTCTCCATCGATGAAGAGTTCGATCTCGGAATCAATCGAGGCGGGGATTGAATCGCCCTGTACTTTTGCCAGCGCCGCCAGCGCCAATCCTCCTCCGCGTCCCTGATTCCAGGGGCGACGATTTTCCAGGTACTGGATGCTGATGGCCAGTTCCGACACCGACCTTCCAGCCGAGGCGCAGGAGTCGACCGCCATCGCCGTGATGACCAGAGGATCACGGCACCAGTAGTCGCCGGCTTCTTTCACACCTGGTCCTCCCGACCAGGAACCGTCAGCATTCCTGCGCGAGAGCAACAACGAGGCGGCTTCCGAAGCCATCGGGAGCCGCTTCATGGCGACCAGTGAAGAGATCAGGTGCGAGAGAGTGCCATTGGAGAGTCGATCTCGCGAGCGGTGCAGGCGGTTTGCGGCGGCGAAGTCGCCCACTCCGCATACGGCGAGGGCATCGAGCAGGTGTGCTTTCAGGTCATTTCGAGAAGAAACCGCCGAACGGAACATGTTCTCCACCGCCGGGATGGCCTTACCGAGTACCGCCTGGGGTACCGAGAAGCCGGCGTTGTTCGCCTTTCCGAGGGCAATCAGTACCGCAGCACTGGTTCGGTGAGTCGATGATCCTCCCGCCCAACCCCAGCCTCCATCGCGATTCTGTGTCATCGAGAGTTCACCGATGAGGCCGTCGACCCTGGCGCGGATCTGTTCCAGTTTGTGGGCAGGAATCTCGATTCCTGAGCGTGATACCATCGACAAGACCTCGATGGCCCCGCGCAATCGGGCGGCACGAGAAGCGAGATCTCGTTCCGGATGGATGTTGTGCTTTTGATCTCCTTCGGCTGCGAGATCGATGAGCACCTGATCCAGGCTGGAACCGATCCAGATCTGCAAGGTGCG
>JBBWWE010000451.1:0-8805 GCA_050256595.1 Planctomycetota bacterium | reverse complement strand
ATCGTAGAGCCGGAAGGGTATCATCCGGGTAGTCCGGATGGCAGGTTTCCCTTTCGCCATGCTCATGCCAAGGGCGTGAACTCGAAGTTGAACTGTCCGACCGGGTCTTTCCCTCTGATAAGTTTGAACCAGAAGCTCGTTGATCCCAAGACTCGTTGTTCTTAGATCTCAAGACACGTTGATTTCGAGTCTTATCGAGCCGAGAACCAGCTTGATTCGAGCACAGAAGTCGAACAGGTCCGGTTTTCATCAAGGTTTTGAAACATCGCGTAGTTTTCACGAACGAATTATTCCAGCAGCAGCTGGATTGCTTTCTTCAGGCCGGTCTGGGGACCGGGTAGTCAAAATACAGACCTGGGTTCCAGCAGACATTCCAGACTGGAGCCGCCGTGGAATCGGGGCATCCGAAACACGGTTTCAAATGCCGCCCGGGAGCGGACAGAAGATCTGGAATCAGGTGTGATTCGAACTCCCCCACCGGGAAGATCGACAATGGACCGTCACACCAGGGAGATTAATTGAATCAGTCACCTTCGTCATCCAGCAACGGTGGATCCGGTCGCAAGCGTCGCGGCGGACGTTCCCGTGCGGGTAATGGCGGAAATCCACGGCGCTCATCTGGAGGCAATCGAAGGGGTCATTCTCGAGGTCGTCGAGACGATTCCCACAGGGGCGACTACGCGCGCAGGAGTTCCTCCGGGGCGACCCAGACGATCCCAGATGGTGGCATCGTCAAAGGGATTCTTGAGGTCGGGAACCAGGGTTTCGGATTTCTTCGATCGGTAGAAAAGTCCTTTCGAATCCAGCAAGACGATGTCCACGTCGGCAAGAACTTCATCCAGAAATTCGGTCTTCGAACAGGACACTACGTCGTCGGAGTCGTTGGAGGCCGAGCTCCAAAGGGTAGAGGCCCGAGCCTTGCGCGACTTGAATCGGTGGATGGGGACGATCCCGAATCGGTCAAGAAACGCATCTTCTACAAGGAGATGACGAGTATCGATCCGCTCGAACGTTACAAACTCGGTGCAACCGGGGACATCTCGATGCGGCTGATCGATCTGATCGCCCCCATCGGCAAGGGCCAGCGCGCTCTCATCGTGGCCCCTCCTCGTACTGGCAAGACCATCTTGCTGCAGAAGATCGCCCAGGCGGTCATCGAGGTTCATCCGGATTCGATGGTCGTGGCGCTGCTGGTCGACGAAAGACCCGAAGAGGTCACCGACTGGAAACGTTCGGTGAAGGCGGAAGTCTACGCCTCCTCCAGCGATGAGACCTCCAAGACCCATGTTCGGGTCTCGGAGATGGTGCTGCAGAGGTGCCACCGCTTGCTCGAGGCCGAGTGCGATGTGGTACTGCTGCTCGATTCTCTGACCCGTTTGGGTCGCTCCTACAATCTCGAGACCGCTCACAGCGGTCGCACCCTGTCAGGGGGCGTCGATGCCAAGACTCTCGAGAAGCCCAAGGCTATCTTCGGCGCGGCCAGGAATGTCGAAGGTGGTGGCAGTTTGACCATCGTCTCGACCGCTCTCATCGAGACCGGCTCTCGCATGGACGAGGTGATCTTCGAGGAGTTCAAGGGCACCGGGAACATGGAATTGGTGCTGTCGCGAAAACTGGCCGATCAGCGCGTATTTCCTGCCATTGACGTGACGCTGTCAGGTACCCGTAAAGAAGAGAAACTCTATAGTGCCGAAGAGATCGATCAGATCTGGAAGTTGCGTCGCGTTCTGACCAGCGTCAATCCGGTCGAGGGAATGGAATTGCTCACTCAGCGCGTCGGTGCCTTCGAGGATAATGAGGAGTTTCTCCACTCTCTGGGTAGTTGATCAATTCACCATCGTTGTCTCGATGAGCCGATCGTCGATACGTGATTCTTCGACGCCATATTGCCCGATTTTTCTGCGGGGCGTTTCGAAGTGCAGATCCGATCCTCCACACTCTCCGAGTTGATGAACACGCTGGAAATCCAGGGCGATCTGGCGATTGGCCGGGCTCAGATTTCGAGACAGGGTCTCCACTCCATCGAGTCCGGCAGAGACCAGCAGCTGACCATGGCGTTGCACGTCGTCACCGAACGGATGGGCCCAGAAAACCAGGCCGTCGAATTGATGAACCTGTTCCATCGCTGCACGTGCTTCGAGTTCCGGTCGACGAAAACTGTCGGGACCGAGCCACTGGCGATAGGCCAGGCCCAGAGAAGTGCAAATCCCAGCACTGACCAGCGCTCGGGCAACATGGGAACGGCACGGAACGCCTCCCTGTAACTCTGCTTCCAGCTGGTCCCAGCCGAGCGGGATGCCTGATTCTCGCAGGCGAGACACCCCGGCGATGACCCGGGCGCGGCGATCATTTTCCAGCGTCAGAGCCCAGTCGTGGATCGAAGAGCAAAGCCCTGCAGGGAAATACGCCAGCAGATGCAAATCGGAATCCCCTACCTGACAGGTCATCTCGATTCCTGGAAGCAAATTGAGCTTCTCGGGAACCTCCAGGCCCGGATAGGCGGAGAGAGTGTGGTGATCACAGATCGATATCGTCGATAGAACTCCACTGGCGCGCTCGACGACCTGGTGCGGAGTCAGAGCCCCATCGCTACAGCGAGTATGAAGGTGAAGATCTACTCGCGATGGTGATGTCACTGCGTAGGAGCCAGGATGGAGATGGCTCTGTCGAGGCGTGACAGGACCGTTTCCTGACCTAGAACCTCGATGACATCGATGAGTTCAGGGGAGTCCTTGCGCGAGGTCAGAGCGAATCGAAGCGGCATGAACAACTGGGGTTTCTTCCACTGATGGCCTTCGAGGATCGCTTCGAGGCACGATTCGATCGATGACTTGTCGAACGGCCCGACCTCTGCTAGCCCCAGGGCGGCCGCCTGGAGCGCCGCGATCGAACTCTCGGCAGTGCCCTTTTTCGGGATCAAATCTTCGCTCGCCGGCGGTTCCGGTTCTGTGAAGAACCACCGGGTACGATCGGCAAACTCGCACAGTCGGGCCATCCGTTCGGTAACCAGTGGCAGGATTTGCTCGACCTGGTGACGGCTGGCTCCTTCGGGTAAGAAACCTTCCTGCTCGAGCCGGTCGGCAAGCGCTCCGGGATCGAGGCGACGAATATGCATGCCGTTGAGCCAGTCCAGTTTGACCAGATCGAACACGGGGGCGCCGGTCGAGATATCCTCGATGCGGAAGGCTTGCTCGAAACGCTGGAGGTCGAACACTTCCTCTTCGTCAGGTGGAGACCATCCCATCAGGGCGAGGAAATTGAGCAACGCTTCGCGCAGGAATCCCTGCTCGCGAAACCACTCTAGGCTGACCGGATTCTTGCGCTTGGAAATCTTCGATTGATCGGGATTTCTTAGCAAAGGAACATGGAAAAAGAGCGGCAACGGTTGCTCGAGAGCGGAGTAGATGAGGACATGTTTCGGAGTCGATATCAGCCACTCTTCTGCCCGCAATACGTGCGTGATGCCAAACTCGATGTCATCGACGACATTGGCCAGATGATAGGTGGGATAGCCGTCAGTCTTGATGAGGACCTGGTCGTCGATCTCGCAATTTTCGACGACGATCTCACCTCGAATCTGATCGGTAAAACGAGTCTCCCCATCTTCGGGTGTTCTGAGCCGGACGACGTGTGCTTCTCCCGCAGCCGCTTTGGCTGAAGACTCTTCAGGATCGAGATCGCGGCAGGCGCCATCGTAGCCGAGTCGCGCCTTGTCTTGCTTCTGCTGCTCTCTCAACTGCCCGAGGCGATCCTGGCTACAGAAGCATCGATAGGCGTTTCCTGACTCGATCATCTGCGAGGCGCGTTGCTGGTAAAGATCGAAACGCTCACTCTGGCGGTAGGGTTGGTGAGGTCCTCCCTTATCCGGGCCTTCATCCCAGTCGATCCCCAGCCAGCGCAGTGCCCGGTAGATCTGGTCTTCACTTTCGGCCTGGTAGCGAGATCGATCAGTGTCATCGATTCTGAGCAAAAATTGACCACCCGTTTGACGGGCGTGTGTCCAGTTGAAGAGCGCCACGTAGGCGGTTCCGACGTGGGGATCGCCGGTCGGGCTGGGGGCGATCCGGACTCGTGCTGGCGACCGGTTCATGACGAGATCCCCCTTCGATCAGCGAGCAGAGCTTCGACCCAGCGACCGAAATGGTCCATCTCGAGATTGACCAGGTCCCCCACTTTCTTGGTGGCGAAACTGGTAACCGCAAGGGTGTGAGGAATCAGCGCCACGGTGAAGTGATCGGTAGCGGAATCGACCACCGTCAGGCTGACACCATCGACCGCGACCGATCCCTTCGAGACGGTGCGAAAGGGTGCCTCTCGATCATGCTCGATGCGCCAGATCGTCTCATCGTCGCCTTCCTGGGCGGTGATCCGGCCACGGGTGTCGATGTGGCCGGTGACGTAGTGGCCGCCGAGGCGATCACCAATTTTGAGCGATCGCTCGAGATTGACCAGGTCTCCGCACTGGAGATCCCCGAGCGAGGTACGCCGTAGGCTCTCCTCGATGACATCGAAGGCGAGAAAATCGCCAGTTTCGATGAGGCTCAGGCACACCCCATCGACGCTGATGCTCTCACCGGTGGCCAGATCCTGCCATGGGGCCAGGATGCCAGATGTGGAGGATACTGCCTCTGAGAAGACTTTCAGGCGCATTCCTCCGACGATCGTGTTGATCTCCACGACCTTGGAAACACGCTCGACGATCCCGGTGAACAAGGGGCCCTCCTGCCGGCGTGAATGCTACGTGAGTGGCTGCGAAGTCGCCAGTGAACCGTACTTGTGAGTCAGGCTCGAAGGGGTCTCTTTATGGCCAATGGGCGTGGTTTGGGGAACTTGACCCCCATCCAGAGGCGGGATATCATGCTCCACTTGGAATCGCGAATGGGTCCAAAGTGTGCCGAGAAGTCGGTGCGGCGGTACTTATCTCTCCCGTTGTTGCTCCACGAGAGGTCGTTCGAACTGAACCTGGGGTGGCACGATAGAGGTCTGTCGGTGAGTCGTCCGGTTTGTCATGGGAGTTGTTCCGATGGATCCTGGGGCATGGCAACGCTGTCGTGTTTCAGGGAGTTTTACATTCAAAGGTGATCTCGAATCGATCGCATCCGCGATGGCCCCGTTGGTCGTCGTTCGCTCCGGGGAGACGGGCGGGCAATCGAAGAGAAACTGATATGAGAGGCGGTCCTGCCGCCACCTTGAACGAGAGCGACCAAGCATCGTGATCGTTGAAGGAATCTCGAACGGAAGGAACTGGAGATGAGTGGGCTCGCCAAGTTTTTCGTGGTGATCAATCTCGTCCTGGCCCTCTTTTTCCTCGGTGTGAGCGCGACATTGTTCCAGTCCCAGAAGGACTGGAAGGGCGCTGCTGAGAAATCGAAGGATCAAGCGGAGGTCACGCTGGCCAAGGCAGAGAAGATGAAGGAGGACCTGAGCGGGAAAATCGATATGAAGGAAAAGAATATCGATTCTCTCAGGCGGGAAACCGAGCAACTCGGGACCAAGGTTACCGAACTGCAGAACTCCAACGGCGATCTGCGCAAAGAAGGTGCACGCCTGGGCACGAAGATCGATGATATGGAGAGCCGGATCGCTCAGAAGGATGAGCATATCCAGGACAAGGACTCCAATATCGGACGTCTCGAGGATGAGATTTCTCGGTTGACCCAGGAGATCGACGAAGCTGGCTCTGCCAAGAAGACTGCCGAGAGAATGCGCAATCGAGCGCTGCTCGACAAGGAACAACTCGCCCAGCAAAACGAAGCCCTCAACAAGGAAATCACCGCGTTGCGCGAGGATTTTGACGACCAGAAGTTGTTGATTTCCCGCATCGTGGATTCCGGCATCCGTCTTCCCGACATCGGTGTCACCACCGCTCCTCCCATCGATGGGATGGTGGTCGGTGTGCAGGAAGGGATCGTCGTGCTCTCGGTTGGCAAGGATGACGATGTCCAGGTCGGCTACGAATTCACGATCTACGATGGCGACCGGTTCATCGGCAAAGTCCAGGTCACCAAGGTTCTTGATGACATGTCTGGGTGTACCATCTTGTTCGAAGAGGACGGCACCCGGATCAGCGAGGGGCACAAGGCTTCCACTCGCTTGAGCAGCTAGGGGGGGATGACCGTGTACGACCAACCGATAGTGGAACGCAAGGATTCGAGCCCGCTAGCAACGAGTTTGCTGGCCATCTCGGCACTGTGTCTCATCGTGGCGTCGGTGCTTCTGGGCGTCCGTCTCAAGGAGCTGACGCTTCCAGGCAAGACCCCCACTACCAGCGCCAACTCGTGGGAATCGGGCGAATTGAACAACATGAAGCGCAAAGCCGATCGCCTCTTTGCCGATGTCGAACTCGAGCAGGATGACGAAGGCTAGCCAAGGCTAGTGACATTGAGATTGGAATGAGATCAGGATCGGGGCCCGCGACTCGCCAGGAGTCGCGGGCCCATTTCTTTTGATGCCAGCGCTCGCCTCTCCCTGTTTCCATGATTAGAATGCTGGACGGATCCGAGGGATCCGGTGTTCCGTCCGCGATGCAAGATCGCGGGGGAATCGGGAAGTGACGTTTTCGTTTCCTTTCCAGGAAGCCGAACGAGGGAGTGGAGACGAAATCGTCTCTACGGGGACTCGATCAGGGGGCTGGCCATGATTGGCACTCTCCGATCGAGCGAGGGGATTCAATCTTGGTCTTCCGTATCGCACAAAACTGGACAAATCGGATCGTGGGAAAATTTTCTACCGATCTGGGTATCGATCTGGGCACCGCCAACACCCTGGTATGTGTTCGTGGTAAGGGCATCGTCATCAATGAGCCATCTGTCGTTGCCGTGAAATCTGGTACCAACCAGGTGCTTCTCGATGGTCTCGCCGTGGGAAGTCAGGCCAAGGCGATGCTGGGCAGAACTCCTGCATCCATCGAAGCGATCCGTCCGTTGCAAGACGGTGTTATCGCAGATTTCGAAATCACCGAAGCGATGCTGAAGTATTTCATCACGCGAGTTCAGAATCGATCACGATTTTTCAGTCCGAGGGTGGTGATTGCTGTTCCAAGTGGAATCACAGCTGTCGAAAAAAGGGCCGTGTATAACTCGGCCGAAAGAGCAGGAGCGCGCAAGGTTTACCTGGTCGAGGAACCGCGCGCGGCTGGATTGGGAGCAGGACTTCCCATCGAGGATGCTGTTGCCAGCATGGTGGTCGATGTCGGCGGTGGAACCACCGAGGTGGCCGTGCTTTCTCTGGCCGATGTCGTGACCA
This sequence comes from Planctomycetota bacterium, assembly GCA_050256595.1. GTDB lineage: Bacteria > Planctomycetota > UBA8108 > UBA1146 > UBA1146 > UBA1146. The sequence continues at coordinate 1,560 of JBBWWE010000451.1, read as the reverse complement.
GTGTTTCACTGCGGATTGCTGGTGACGAAATGGATAAAGCGATCATTCAGTATCTTCGCCAGACCTATAACATTCTTGTGGGGCAAAATTCGGCCGAGCAGATCAAGATCAAAATCGGTTCGGCATATCCGCTCGAGAATGAACTAGAGACGACAGTCAAGGGTCGCGACATGATCGGAAATCTGCCGCGCAAGGTGCAGATCACCAGCGAAGAAATTCGTGAAGCGCTGGCAGATACGACCCAGCAGATCGTTCATGGCATCAAGGAGACACTGGAGAAGACAGACCCCGAACTGTGTGCAGATCTGGTCGAGCGGGGAATCGTTCTCTGTGGCGGCGGAGTGCTGCTCAGGGGCCTCGATGAGCTGATCCGCAAGGAGACCGGATTGCCGGTCCGGATCGCTGAGGATCCCCTGACCTGTGTCGCCAGGGGAACCGGGGTTTTCCTCGAGCAACTTGACCAGTATTCCTCGGTTCTGGATTCGATCGAGGACGATTTCTAGGGGCTACCCGGCTGACAGTCGATCGGAAATGGTGTGAAGCGCAAGAACAGCGCCTACTGGGCGGTATCTTGCTGGTTGGGCCTGGCGCTGCTGGGCTACGGCCTGCAGCCGCTCGTCACCCCCAGGCGTTCCAGTTATTCAGAGCGCATGATCCAGGAGCACATCCTCCAGAGATCGTTACTCATCGAGGCTGAAAATGCCTCCATCGTCGATCGTCAACGGCTGCTCGATCTGTTCTTGCCAGAGGCTTCCAGTTTTGAACTGGTCCCGGCGCGTTTGATCCCCTCGGGGGACCTTTCACCGCTCAGAAGATCGGCGCTGATCGATCGCGGCACTGAGTCGCGCCTGGCTCCCGGAATGGGTGTCATCGGTGCCCAGGGAATCGTCGGTGAGATTTACGAGGTTGGAGATGGTTGGAGTCGTGTGCAACTCGTCGATGACCCCGCTTTCGTGGTGCCCTTGCAGGATGAGCAGGGACTGCGAGGGATTCTATCCGGTGGTCCCGGTCGCGGTGCGGGGCATCCGAAGTTGAGACTTGATCCGATGCTTCTGGCCGAGGGAGACCTTCTCTATACCGATGGATCCGCAGGCGTATTCCCCCCCTCGATCTACATAGGTATCGTCGAAGAATCACGGATTCCGGTGCGTGAATCGGTGATACGGCTGCCTGCGGGACTCGATCTGGGCCAGGAGGTGCTGGTCCTCACCCCTCTCGATGACGGAGGGCCTCCATGAGATGGAATTGGCTCGCTGTGATCTGTTTGCTGGCGGTGATGACCTCGGGAGCGTATCGCCCACTGCTCGATTCGGGGCTCGGAAGTGCAGATCCGGCGATGATCTTGCTGGCATGGCTGGCCTTGATCGATCGGTTACCCAGAGTTTTTGTCGCCATCATATTCATCGGCGTGGTTCGCATCTGGATGGGCATTGCCGAGATCCCCGAGACTTTCGTTCCACTGGTGGCGGTGGTTTTTTCCGTTCGAATGCTACGCCAGATCCTCGATCCCTATCATCGATGGAAGAGGTTTCAAATCCTGATTCCTGCATTGTTGGTTGG
>JBBWWE010000450.1:0-3614 GCA_050256595.1 Planctomycetota bacterium | reverse complement strand
AGACTCTGAAACAGCAGAACCTGCCGGGTTCGGCGGGACCTTCGATTTTCTGGTCACATGGATTTTGCCAGCGATCGCGGTCGTTGTTTTCTGGATCGCCGTGTATGCTGGTTTGCGGGTCGTTTTGCAAGAAAATATCTCCAACCGATATAACTTCCGGCGGCTGGCCGGCGCCGATCGCCCGGATGTCAAGCGGTACCAGAATCGAGGCGTCATCATGCCGTGGCCATCCCGTTCGTTCCTGTTGCTGTGGTGTTTCGTCGCAGGCCCTTCACTCATCGTCGGTGCACAGGGCATCACGACCCTCGTGGATGCGACGTTCAAGATCACCAACCAGGCTTCGACCGCCACCTGTTTCGTCGTCGCTCGGCAGGCGGTCGGTACTGCAAAGCAGGAACTGATCCTGGTGACCGCTGCGCACGTCTTCGAGAAGATGTCCGGAGACGAGTGTCGCATCGTGTTGCGGGAAAGGGCTGATGGCGGCACCTTTGTCCGCAGAGAAGTGCCGCTGAAGATCCGCTCGGCAGAAGGACCGCTGTGGGTCCGACACCCGGAAGTCGATGTTGCAGCGCTGAAACTAGACCTGCCGGAGCCTACAGACCTGGACGCTGGCGCGGCAATCGTCGCGCTGGATTTCGGTCAGCTGTGGGACGGGATCGAACGTGAAGGAGTCGAGTTCAGCATTTCCGATGAGGTCTGGATTCCCTGTTACCCCGCCAAACTGGAAGGGAATAGCGCTGGTTTCCCGGTATTGAGACGAGGCTCGGTGGCGAGCCTGCCGTCACTCCCTGACGGTGGCGATAAAACGTTCCTGGTCGACTACAGGGCCTTCGGAGGCGATAGCGGTGCTCCCGTGTTGGCCCTCAGGCGCACTGGACGAGATCTCCCGGCGCAGCTACCCCAGGTGATGGGCCTGGTGATCGGCCAGCATCGTGAAACGACAACGACGACCACTCCTTCTGAAGAGCGAACAGTGCACTTTCCTCTCGGGTTAGGGATAGTGGTACGTTCCGAGTTCATTCGGCAGACGATCGACCGTATTCCTGGATGAATGGTATGCTGCGCAAATATCGCTAGTGTGCCAAGCGCCGGGTAGACCCATAGACAGCCGGCGCAAGGACCGATGAGCAGCAGGGTCGGGTCTCAGGTGGAGGAAAATTAAGGATGCAAGAACAAGGGCCGCAATACGTAGGTTTCTGGGCTCGAACTGGCGCGGCGATGATCGACACCCTGTTGGTCGGGTTGCTCATCTTCCCCATCTTGCTTGCCATCGGTGGGTGGCCGCAACTGCCGGAGAACTGGGACGAACTACTCCGGGCCAGGGACATGCAGGAACTGATGGAGATTCTCGCTCAGGCAGACTCTGAAACAGCAGAACCTACCGGACTCGGCGGAACCTTCGATTTTCTGGTCACATGGATTTTGCCAGCGATCGCGGTCGTTGTGTTCTGGATCGCCAAGCAGGCGACACCGGGAAAGATGGTTTTCTCGGCAGTGATTGTCGACGCGGCCTCGGGAGCCGCGCCCCGCTCGGGGCAATTGATCGGCCGTTATATTGCCTACTTCATCGCTCTTCTTCCTTTTGGCCTGGGGATCTTGTGGATCTGCTTCGATAAGAGGAAACAAGGATGGCACGACAAACTCGCCGGCACCGTTGTTGTCAGGAAACAAAAGTAAGTTGTCTCCCGTCGGTCACCTGCGTCATTGACCACCTCCGGGCTTGCGGTGTACCGTCACTGAGTTGCAGATCCGGTCACGCCGTGAGGAGGCTTGATGTACACCGTCACCAAGGACATCCAATTACCCTGTACCGTCACCGGTTCGTGGCCGCGGCCCAAGTGGTTCGACGACAGCATGTGGGGGCGACCGCTTGATACCTGCATGATGGACACCAACTTCCGCGAGAAGTACCAGGATGCCCTCGCCACCGTGATCAGCGATGAGGACCGTGCCGGCCTTGATATCCTCACTCACGGCGATCTGCACTGTGACAACGACATGGCCGGCCGTTCCTGGCATCACTACCCGCTGCAGCGCTGGGCCGGTTTCGATGGAGACCACCTGCAATCAGAAGAGACCCGGTCGCCGTGGTTGCGCTATCCGCCCGGTACCTTGCTCAACGAAATCTACACAGGCTGGCGCTGGCCCCGGGTGGTCGGCAAGATCGAACACCGCCCACTCGACTACGACAAGATCTGGCGCATGGCTCAGTCCAAAACCGACAAACCGGTGCGTTTTGGCACCTGTTGTTCCCGGGTGATGGGGTTGTTCCTCGACATCCACACCCCCCACTACACGGAGAACCAGGAACTGATCTGGGACATGGCGGTGGCGATGAACACCGAACTGCACCGGCTCAAAGATGCCGGATGCCAGTGCATCCAGATCGAGGAGCCGACGTTGCACTTCTGGGCCAACACCTACGGCAAGGACAGCGACGAGGTGCAGTTCATGCTCAAGGCGTTCAACCGTGAGGTGGAAGGTCTCGATGACATCGAGCTGGGGATCCACACCTGTTGGGGAAACCCCAACATGCAGCGAGTCATCGACAATGATAGCTACGAGGAATCATTTGATCTGTACATGAACGAGTGCAAGGGCGATGTCTGGACCGTAGAGATGACGGATCGCGGCTTCCGCGAGATCGAGATGTTCGGCGCCGGCAAGGGCAACCTACCGAAGAAAGTGTGCATCGGAGTGGTCAGCCATCGCCACCTGCAGGTCGACAGCCCCGAGCAGATCGCCGAACGCATCCGTCATGCCCTCGAGTACATCGCGCCGGAGCAGTTGATCATCTCGAGCGACTGTGGCTTCGGTCGCCAGGGCTGCAACCGCGACATCGCCTTCTTCAAGGCGACCGCCATCGCCCAGGGGGTTAACATCATCCGAGTTGAACTGGGACTGCCCACCAGTGATATTCGTGCCGTGGTGCCCGAGTTGCAGACCGACATCGTGCCGAAGGTCGAGGCGTGAGGGAGGAACAGGATCGATGCCGCTGAGGAGCGTACTGGCCATTGCTTTCATCGTGATCTTGCTGCTGGCCACTGTGTGGTTTGCCGTCGTCATTATCGACACGTCGGCTCCCTTCGAGAGTGTCGATGGCCTGGTTGCGGAACACGACCTTGAGTTCCATTACTATGGTTGGCATCAGGGCTATTCGTTACTTCTGGTCGACAACTTGAATCGGCTGATCCGCGATAAAGACGTCTCGATGAGCCGTAATGGCGGCTCGAGCCAAGAGCATCGCGATTTGCTTGGAAAGCTCACAATCACCCGTCGTGAGGAGAAGTCGGTCACGCTGCAACTTCCATCTCCTGAAGGAAGCCGGGAGATCACGGTCACCGGCGATTACACCCTGGAGACGTGGGATCCAGTTACCGCGAACTTGACCATCAACGACAAGAGTTTTCCCGTCACCGGTGACATGATCGTCGCCATCGACTTCGACCAGGACGGTCCGACCGTACACAGAATCGATGCCGATCTGTCGGAACTCGCTGTTTACGAGGGCGATCCTACGAGCCAATTGGAAGCTCCGACCGTCAGTGAGATCGAGGGATACATCCTGAAGAGCCGACCCATCCTGGATGTGCTGGTTCGCAAGAAGCAGCAAC
>JBBWWE010000449.1:0-3152 GCA_050256595.1 Planctomycetota bacterium | reverse complement strand
ACTAGGCAGCGCCTATAGACACTCTTGGTGGCTCGTGGGTTGGACTCTGGTGAAAAAAAGCGGGTGATGGGAGTCGAACCCACGACATTCACGTTGGCAACGTGACGCTCTACCGCTGAGCTACACCCGCACAGGATCATCACGAACAGCGCCGTCAAACAGCATCGCCGAGCCGGCTCATCAAACCAGAACACCAGAACAGTTGCGCCGGAAGACTATGGACCGATTGTGCGCATCGCCCTCGGGCCTGTCAACACCTCCGCAGGCACTGGATCAGGGGCAGTCCGGCTCAGGCGTGCAGGCGCTTCTCGATGCGCACCACGTTGCCCTTGCCGAGATATTCGAGGCGATCGGAGCAGCGGTGCATCAACAGGATGCCGAGGCCGCCGCGGCCTCCTTCTCGCATCCGCTCCTTGGCGCGATCGAAGGCATCCTTCTCCTCGATCTTGCCGAGGTAGAACTCGTGGTCGAAACCATCGCCTTCATCTTCGATGAGCATCATCACCCGGCGTGGATCGACAACATAGTTGACGGTGACGCGCCGGTCGGGCTGATGCTGGTTGCCGTGACGGACTGCGTTATCGACCCCCTCCTTGAGCGCCGAGTGAAGCGCGTTTTGTTCCTGCTCGGTGAGCGGCAACTTCTGGATGAGGGCGCCACCCAGGGTGAGGCCCTGGTCGATGGCGTCCTGCTCGGATACGAACTGGAAGCGCACCTGCTGGGTGAAGAGTTTGCGGTCGCGTGAGACCCGGCGCACCTCGCTCTCGGCAAGGATAAACAGGTTGCTCAGGTCGAAGGGATCGACCAGGGAGTCGTTCTCCCAGACCCGGAACCCCTCGAGCGCAGCAACATCCGAGCCTTTTGGATGGATGAGGATCGTCGAGGCCAGGGCGTGGCGCGCATCGAGCTTGATCTTCTCGACCAGTTGCTGGCTTCCAGTCACTCGCTTGTCGACGACGACCAGATCGGGCGCATCAGCATCGATGCCCTCGATCAACCGCTCGACGCTGTGATAGAGAAATACCCGTCCGCCTCGTTCCTCGACCCTTCTCTTGCAGATCTGCGCGAAGTGCCCCGTCGTTGGCAACAGCATCGCCACCGTACCACTAGGTCCGGGCGGCTCGGCCATCACCGGAACGCTGCGAACCTCCTTCCCCGAAGATGTTCTGGCGGTGGTTTTGGTGCCTGGTTTGGATTCGGCCACAGTAACGGTCTCGGCATCTTTTTGTCCGGTGAGGATCGCTTCGGCTTCTGCCAGATCCTTGGCGACGGGGACCACCGAGGTGACCCCGAGTAGATGCATCGTGATGCCTACATTTCGCGCGACGCGGGCCAGCACCAGGGCTCCGTCTGATCGGGCGCACTGGTTGTGGAACCGAATGATGCCGCTGATCCCGGTCGAGTTGATGTACTCGACGCTGCGACAATCCAGCACCAGATGGTGGCGCCCGCTCTCGGTCAACCGCTCGAGAGCCTGCTCGAAGCGCGGGTAATTGGGCGCATCGATGAACCCCTCGAGTTGCACGAGAGTGTAAGAAATCGATTCGGCACCGGAGGTGACGCGCTGTTCGAATGAGACGTTGAGAGTCGACAAGGTAACGGGTCCTTTCACGCCTCTCGATCTTACAGCGCCTCCGGCTTCAGACCAGAACTCGCGGGATCGTCCCGGGTCGGGTATTGTCCCGATGGGAGGAAATCTCGATGCCCGCAAAATCCATCATCGAGCCCGGATCGATCGACCTGGAGAATGTCATCTTCGGGCCCGAGCAGATCCGCGCGCGCAATTCCCAGCGCTTCGAGATGGAGATGCTCGACCGTATCGTTCACTTCGACCCCGATAACGCCACCATCGCCGGTGTCCATGTCGTCCGCGAGGATGCCTTCTGGTCCCGGGGTCATTTCCCCGATCGCCCGATCCTGCCGGGAATCCTGATGATTGAGGCCGCTGGCCAGTTGTGCTCCTTCTACTTCGGAGAGGCCCACAACAGCGACGCGTTGCTCGGGTTTGCTGCCTGCGAAGAAGTGCGATTCCGGGGAGTTGTCCATCCGGGCTCGGAGCTGCTGATGATCGGAGAAATGGTGGCGCTGCGCTCGAAGCTGGCGAAATTTGCCGCCCAGGGCTATGTCGACGGGGAACGAGTCTTCGAGGGCACCGTCGTCGGCATGAGGCTCTGAGGCCGCAAGCGCCCAGCCACAGCCGCGCCCACCAACACGCAAGTATTCCGGGTGGGCCCCACCACCATTAGAAGGCCAGCGGGCCGATATCGCCTGTGGGTGGCCCGACATGTCACGCCGAGGCCTGCCAGGCGGCGGCCACAGGGATACACAGAAGTGTACGTTCGTGGTTTACATCGATTGAAAATCGATGGGTGCAAACAGACTCCGGTTTGTACCTATTCGAGCAAACCGATGCGGCACCAAAAACAACACCTACGGCTCACCGGATTGCTAGATGGATGCTGGCGAAGAGGTGGATCGTCGGCATCGTGTTTGTAAAAGTGGCGGAGAGGGAGGGATTCGAACCCTCGGTACCGCGAACGGTACGCCGGCTTAGCAAGCCGGTGCAATCGACCACTCTGCCACCTCTCCGTGACCAAAAATTGTGGTGGTCTTGTCCTCCAGGGTGGTCGGCAATACTAGCCCCCACTCATCGAGACAGCAAGCCTGACAAGATAAGCGCCGCCCACTTGCTAACCGTACCCGGCTCGTTACTCTCCGGAATCGCGTTGGTTTTCTAGCCTCGCTCCGTCCCGAAGGGCCCGCATGTCCTCTTCGACTTCTGACCACGCCATCGGAGTTCGCATCCTGGATGAACTTCGCAACCTGATCCCTGCCGATCAATGGGTTCCGTGGTTTGAAGAGGTTGAGGTTTTTAATGGTGCCGGCCAAATCACGTTTCGGGTCCCGTCGCCCCTTCACTCCTCTTTCTTGCAACACCGATATCAACCCGTCATCGAAAACTGCATCCAGAAGATCGCGGGCTCGGAACGTACTCTCTCGCTACGCTTCGAGGTGAAAGAGTTAGAGAACGGGAAGCAGCCCGCAGAAAACTCCTCAACCCCGGCGGCGTTGCTCGACCAACAGAAAAACGCTCGCCTGGCGCTGAAGAAAAGTCTCACCTTCGAGGCTTTCGTCACCGGACCCTCGAACCA
>JBBWWE010000448.1:0-1649 GCA_050256595.1 Planctomycetota bacterium | reverse complement strand
TCGCGGGCTCGGAACGTACTCTCTCGCTACGCTTCGAGGTGAAAGAGTTGGAGAGCGGGAAGCAGCCCGCAGAAAACTCCTCAACCCCGGCGGCCTTGCTCGACCAACAGAAAAACGCCCGCCTGGCGCTGAAGAAAAGTCTCACCTTCGAGGCTTTCGTCACCGGACCCTCGAACCAGCTCGCGCATGCCGCCGCGATGGCGGTCGCCGACAGCCCTGGTAGTTCTTATAACCCCTTCTTTTTGCATGGCTCGGTCGGGCTTGGCAAAACTCATTTGCTTCAGGCGGTTGCACATCGCCTTCAGAGCACGGGGGTCTCCAACGTCATCGCACTCTCGTGCGCCTCCTTTACCAACGAGTTCATCGCGGCTCTTTCGTCCCAGAAGATTGACGAGTTCAGGAAGAAATACCGCCAGGCTGGCGCGCTGCTGATCGACGACATCCAGTTCCTGTGTGACAAGGAAAGAACTCAGGAAGAATTCTTTCACACCTTCAACGAGATCTACAATCGGGAGCGCCAGATCTTCCTGACCTCCGATGCTGCGCCCTCGACCATCCAGGGCCTTTCTGAACGCCTGGTGTCGCGCTTCCGCCTCGGACTCGTGGTCCAGATGGATCCCCCCGACCTGGAAACCCGGATGGCAATCATCCACAAAAAGGCCGACCAGCGTGGCCTGGAGCTATCTGCCGATGTGGTGGAGGTTGTCGCCAGAAGAATCCGCGACAACGTCCGGGAGCTAGAAGGTGCCGTGCTCCGGATCGAAAGCATGGCGCGTCACGAAAACCGCGCCATCACCACCAGCTCTGTCAGTGAAACCCTCGATGAGTTGTTCGGAGGAACCAACACACGCATCGACCTGCGCAAGATCGAGGACCTGGTAACAATTGAGTTTTCGGTTTCTTCGGAGGAGTTGCACTCGCCACGGCGGACTCGTTCCATCGTTCTTCCGCGCCAGGTGTGTATGTACCTGGGTCGAAGGCTCACCGACTGCTCACTCGGAGAAATCGGTCAACACTTTGGAGGGAGAGACCACTCCACGGTGTTGCACTCCATCGAAAAGATTCGCCAGTGTGTTGAGCAAGATTCGCAGTTGCGCATCAATATTGAGGCCATGGAAAATCGTCTGCGCCACGCCTGACCCGCACCATCCTGTACCCATCAAAGCGCCGCTCCACCGCGTCGGCGCTGGCTTTGCCTCGTTGAATCAAAGGTGTCGCGGATGAAAAATCGCCCGCTGGGAAACACCGGCCTCGAGGTTTCCATCCTCGGGTTCGGTTGTGCGCCGCTGGGTGATGTTTACGGCGGGGTCAGCGAAGCCGAGGGAGCCGCAGCTCTTCACGCGGCGCTCGATGCCGGCATCACCCTGGTCGACGTTGCTCCCTATTACGGATCCACACTCGCCGAGAAACGACTCGGTCGCGCACTTCAAGGACGCCGCGATGAAGTGATTCTGGCCAGTAAGTGTTGCCGCCATGGCCTGCGTCAGTTTGATTTCAGCGCGGCACGAGTGCACAAAGACATCAACGACAGCCTTCGACGCTTAAAAACCGACCACCTTGACCTGTTGCAGGTTCATGATGTGGAGTTTGGCGATCGCCGCCAACTCGTCGAAGAAACCCTACCGGCTCTCGAAGAGGTAAAACAATCC
>JBBWWE010000447.1:0-4630 GCA_050256595.1 Planctomycetota bacterium | reverse complement strand
GCTTCCCGTCTGCTGGGCTCGACCCGACCGCGGCAATTGCCACACCAGAAACAACAGAGCCGGCGCTACCACGATCAGTACCCCGAGGGCGAGTTGCCACCCCTGTGCAGCATCTCCCACGGTCAGACGAGCGTTGACGCGCTGGGAGATCGTCTCGACACCGGCATAGGATGGTAACTCCGATGCACAGATGAGTAGAAGTAGCAACAACGCAGCACATCTCAGAGCCTGAGGAACGAGATAGCGCGCACGAACCAGCAGGGCCCTCCGGGGCGCTAACCCGCGTAGAGCCATCTCCTGCTCCAGCGGCCACATCGCCGCAGCCCCCAGCAGTAAAGCAAAAGCCACCGGAGCCCAGCGAAAAGAAAGCATCAGTACGGCCCCGAGTTCATCGCGAACCGTTGCCCTCAGAGTCGAGGAACCGATCACCGCCTGTACTGCCGAGGCAAACGCAGTCGGTGGGATGAGAAAGCCCGCCAGCAAAATCCCTGTGATGAGTATCCGAGCCGGCCCCCTCGTCCCGGCCATCAAGACCGCATCGAGAAGCCCGATCGAAGTGGCCAGTAATGCCGATGCGGCTGCGATCCGTACGGTCGCCAGAATCACGCCCGAGTCGGCACCGAAAGCGCTAAATCCGGCACCGGAAGGCTCGAATACCCCATCCTGGACCATCACCGAGATGACCGGAAAGTAGAATCCGATCAATACCGGAAGTAGTGGCCAGAAGGCGCCGATTTCTTGCTTCTTCAATGGTTCAGCAAGATCCTCTCCGCCTCGCGGATTGCGTCGGGCAACTGCGCAGCCGCCTGAAACCAGTCGATCTCGATCGGATCGAGTTCCAAGACCCGGAGGCCTGTAGGTGGCACCCGGGCTTCCTCCCGCAGTGGTACCTGGCGACTCGGCGAAGCTGCCAACGTCTCCTCCACTTCCTTTCGCAGTAACCACCGGGCCAGTTCGCGAGCTTCCTCGGGATGGGGACTACCTTTGATGATGGCGATCACGTTGGGAAGCAGGAGCACGCCATCACCTCGTAGAAAATCCTCGCCGAGCGAAGAGCCCCTGCGGCGGACCACCTCGATATCATCCGTGTCGGTCAAACCGATCCAGGCTTCCCCCGAGAGAACCCGATCTCGACTACTGGAGTTGGAAGTCACCATCTGGACATCGTTGTCCCGGAGAGACTCGAGAAGTTGTCGGTAGCGTTGCTGGCCCACACGACTGCGGACGATGGCCAGGTGGCTCGCCGTGGTTCCGAACCTCGGATCCGCGATGGCCACGCGACCTCGCCACTTTTTTTGTGCAAGATCAACGAGCCGTGTTGGCGGCGATTCGCTGGCTTCTGTACCCGCAGCCAGCGCCAGCACTCGAACCCTGCCAGCGAATCCACACCATAGTCGATCAGGATCTCGCCAACTGTCCGGGATCCCCTCCCCTGCATCGAGCGGCAAGACATCGTAGAAGCCATCGGCAGCCAGTCGAACGGCATGAAGCGGCTCATTGGACCAGTGGACATCACATCGAGGGCGGGCCTTTTCGCTACGTACACGTTGCGCCAACCCGACCGTCTTGGTCGCCTCGGTATCAAAAATCGCATCTACAGCGATTCCCGTCTCCTGTTCGAAGAGATCGAGGATCTTCTGGGAATGGGCCCGGTCGTGGGAGCAGTAGATGGTGACGCTCCGGTCATCTCCCCCACCGCAACCGACCAGACCGTGGCAAATCAGCAGGAGTAATAGCACTCCTGGAATTCTCAACTCTCCCACCGACCGTCTTTGAGGGTCAGTATCCGATCCGCCTTTCTTGCCAGTTGGTGATCATGGGTCACCAGAACCAGGGTGGTGTTGAGTTCGTCCCGGAGTTCCGACAGCAGTTCGAGAACCTGGTTGCCGCTCTCGGTATCGAGGTTCCCTGTCGGTTCGTCACACAGCACCATGCGCGGATCCTTGACCAGCGCTCTGGCAATGGCGACCCGTTGCCTCTCTCCGCCACTCAACTGGGATGGCCTGTGCGTGATCCTGTCGAGAAGCCCTACACGCTCCAGCACTTCCTTTGGATTTTTCGATGAGACTGATCCTCTGCGATACTCAAGAGGAAGAGCCACATTCTCCAGCGCATTTCGATCACCGAGCAGATGAAAGGACTGAAACACGAAACCGATGGTTTCGTTGCGAACTCTGGCCATCTCTCGACCCGACAGCGCTTGGACATCCTTGCCATCGAGAAAAAAAGTCCCTTCGTCGGCACGATCGAGACAGCCAAGGATCTGGAGGAGAGTGCTCTTGCCGCTCCCGGAAGCACCGACGATCGCCACGAACTCACCGGATTCGATGGAGAGATCGATACCGTCGAGAGCAACCACTCGCCCGGCCCCCTCCCCGAATACCCTCCGGATACGTTCCATCTGAACCATCATCTAGCGCATCCTCTCGGGTGCCAAACTGCATCAGCGAAGACCAGGCCGCAACCAATCAGAGATCGCGTCGCCTGCCAAGAACCGAAGCCGGCTCGAGCCTCGCCACACGCATCGCCGGAAGTATTGAAGCGAGAATTGAAGTCACCAGCAACGCGAGGCAGGTTCCGGTGACCGTTTCGACAGGTAGTGAGGAAGCCCAGCCAAGTACCGGTTCGATACCGACTTCGAGGATCATGATTCCCAGATAGATGCCGAGAGGCATCGCCAGCATTGCCAGGAAAGCACCCTCGAGAAAAACCGGCATCATGACCGCCAGCACCGTGGCCCCCTCGGCCCTCCGGATGGCAACTTCCTCGATGCTTTCATCGATGGCCAGCAACGAAATGGTTCCGGTGAGGATCAATACCACCACCAGATCCAGGATCCAGATAAAGTGACCCAATCCACTGAAACGATCGAGGACTCCCAGCACCACCGCAGTCCATCGCTTCTGCACATGGACATAGACACCCAGTTGCTCTTCTTCGACCAGAGCCAGCACCTTCTCGAGCACCAGATCGACATCATCGACAGAAGGAGTATCGATGAGCACCACCGTTGGAAGGTCCGTGGTTGATCGCCAGGGCAGGTACAGATTGAGAAACTCGAGTCTGCGAGCGGGTATCGACCGTGCCCGGGAAGTTGCATCGAAGGAACTCATGTGTTTGCGCAAGAGAAGCGGATCAGTGACCACACCCACGATGCGAACGGTAAATGCCTTACCCTCTCGGATGGAACGAAACTCGACTCCAAGAGCATCGGAGGGATCGGCAAAGAACTTGGCCGCAAGTGCTTCATCGATGGCGGCGGGTACCACACCTTCTGCGGCAGTCGGCCACTGATCCTGAGTTTGCAGGAATCTGCCCACCAACATTCCTGGACGCAGCACCGAGCGAAATCCAGGAGTGGTCGACACCATGGTGTGTCGCCATGCGATGCCGGCAAAACTGGTCAACCCCAGATCGACTCGCAATGGCGACACGGAATCGGTGATCCCGGCCAGCCTGTCCTCGATCTTCTTGAGGTGGTCGACACCGATCGGCTGACCGGTTGTCGGTTTCCCGATCGCAACGCTTCCGAGTCGAAGTGGATTCACCATGGCGATCAGATCGGTACCGAGCGCCTCCAGGTCATGCCCGATCGCTTTCCTGCCACCCTCGATGGTACCGACGATGGAGACCACCGAAGCAAGGCCCAGCGCGAAGGTCAACGTCACGAGCCCCGATCGAAGAGGGTGACGGATCACACGCTCCGCCGAAATTCTTAGCCAGGAACCTGCCATGATCATCAGCGACCTTCCTTCAGCAACACGGCAGGATCGGTACCACTCACCGACCAGGCGGGTCCCGCTGAAGCCACCGCCGCACCGGCGAGAACGATCAAACTGGATTCTCCGATGGTGATCCATGGCCAGGATGCCGAGAGAACCGCGGCTGGATCGAGCGCAACACGCAACGACGCGAAGGAAACCCCTGCCACCGAACCAAGCAGCGCTCCTACCAAGGAAATGAACACTCCCTCCCACAGGAACTGCCAGAAGATATCTGCTCGGCTCGCTCCCTCGGCGCGCCGCAATCCCACCTCGGCTCTTCGACGACGACCGGTCAACAGAAGCAAGTTGGTGAGCACCAGCAAACCGATCACCGCGGTGATCGCGAAGAAAACATCATGGAGGACTAGGTAACCGTCCAGTTCAGGACTCGCCAGGATTGCCCAGGCGGCATTGGTGTAGATCAGCGGAGTCCGTCCCCTCGCGATCAGGGTGTTCTCCACCTCACGGCTCGCCTGGGCTACCTGGTTCGGATCGGTGGAGATGACGATCCAGTCGATCGGGGAAGGATCGAAGTTCTCGCGATCCAGATGCATCGCCATCCCATCCTTCAACCATGGAGCGGCATCAGGAGCCACTCCGATCATCTTGAGAACACCTTCGACCAGGTTGGCAAACTGATGATCCTCACCGAAACCGAGCGGACTGATGGCGGATTCACCCGGTGACCGGATGATGCCAACCACTTTCAAGAGCAGGGCAGACTCGGGGACTTCTGCTCCGATTCCTGCCAACCAGGAATCGAACCGACCACGCATAATCCACAGTTCTTTACCCGCGAGGTCATCACTGCCATCGACAAAGTTGAAGAGTTGAAGAGCCAGCGGTTCTTCGATGACCACCTCTGG
>JBBWWE010000446.1:0-1549 GCA_050256595.1 Planctomycetota bacterium | reverse complement strand
TCTTGGACGGGTTTTCATGGACGCTGTGGATTGTCCCTTCCGGACAGTTGATGCGATCCTCGATCAACTCCCATCTGACGTGCGAATCTGCATCGTTGAGTGCCATGCGGAAGCCACCAGTGAAAAACAGGCCGTGGGCTGGCATCTTGATGGGAGAGTTACTGCGGTTGTTGGAACCCATACACACGTGCTCACCGCAGACGCGCGTATTTTGACACAGGGTACCGCCTATATATCGGATCTTGGTATGACCGGACCTTATGACGGAGTCATTGGTAGAGATGCCAAGCCGGTATTGCACAAGTTTCTCACCTCCATGCACGCACCCTTCACGGTTGCCGAAGATAATGTTCATATGTGTGGGGTTTTACTCTCGGTCGATCCAGAAACGGGCAAAGCCTCGTCAATTCGGCCGATGGATATCTCCGAGGACGGATCCTCCCACTTCTTCCACGACGTTCTCCAGGGGCCTGATTCTACAGAATGAGTCCACCTTCATGCCTTTGAGTTGCTGTTTCCTGATAAACTCAGGGAATTGGTCGTGATTCGCGACAGGGAGAATTACTTGTGCGTGTACTGATCCAGAGAGTCAAGGAAGCGAAGGTCTCGGTGGCTGGAAAGTCGGTCGGGTCTATCGGGCCAGGCCTACTTCTTCTGGTTGGCTTCTGTACCGGAGATGGTTCCGAGCAGTTGATGTGGATGGCGAACAAGATTTCAGGACTGCGGATTTTCCCGACGAAAACGAACAGATGAACAGGAACATTCAGGATGCTGAAGGCCAAATCCTGGCCGTGAGTCAGTTCACTTTGTACGGTGATTGCAGGAAAGGTCGTAGACCTTCTTTCGTCGACGCGCTCGGCCCAGCCGAGGCGAGCGACCTGTTCGATCAATTCGTCAATCAACTCGAGGAAACAGGGATCGGGGAGGTCAAAAAGGGTCATTTCGGCGCTCACATGGAAGTCGAGTTGATCAACGATGGACCTGTGACCATCTGGTTGGCCAGAGAGCCGGGGGATCGATGAAAGGTTTTCGTGATCATTATCTCCAACTGGGCATCAACCCTGACGCCAATGAAGAGCAGATCCGTGTCGCATTTCGAGCAAAACTTCTCGAAATCCATCCAGATAAATCAGTCCATCCGATAGATCCCGAGCAGATGAGATTGTTGCTGGAAGCCCATGACGTGCTATCGAGCATCGAAACCAGGGAAGCCTACGACAGACTCTGGAAAATCGTAACTCCGCAGAACTCCGATGGCTCTTCAACGATTCCTCATGTCACTGAGAGTGAACGTCCCGCGGCAAGAGCCCGCTCCGTGTTGTTCTTGTTGCTGGAGGAACGTGGCGATGAAGCCATGGACCGCATCGAGGAGTTCAAACCGGGTGGTAGGTTGTTTCTGCGCCAACATCTGACCACAAGCGAATACATCGATGCCTGCTTCCTTGTCGGTGAGTTGCTAGAGAATCAGAAGAAGTGGGTTAACGCCCTCGAGTGGTACGAAGATCTGATTCGCATCGAAGAAGCCAGGAAACACAACAGGCCTTGCTAT
>JBBWWE010000445.1:0-4330 GCA_050256595.1 Planctomycetota bacterium | reverse complement strand
GGACCAGACCATTCCTGGCACCGAAGGCGTGGCTCCTGGTAAGGCCGATTCCACTTCTGAGGTGGGGCACCGCCGTGAAGATCTTCCCCAGTTGAGTGCCGAGCTGAAAGCCGATGCTGCGAACCTGGTGATGGGAAGTTGCAGTCGTTGTCACACACCCTTGCCTCCCGATGCTCTGCCGCGTCATGCCTGGGAGAAGGCGGTCCTTTCGATGCAGGGGATGGTCGATGAATGGGGACAAGGCGGTGCAACACCGGAAGAGATTGCCATCGCCTTGTACTGGTACGAGCAGGAGGCTCCGGAGCAACTCGAATACCATCGGTATCCGCCCGAACAGGATCTTTACTTCGAAACGGTAGAACTGACACCACAGGGTCTCGAGTCGGAAAGAATCCCGGCGGTCTCCGATCTGTTGACCCTTGCCGGAGATCGGGGCCAGTCGGATGGGATCCTCGTCTCCGAGTTGCGCAGCCGCCGTCTGATGTTCTTGCCCTACGGTTCGCTCCGGGCGACCCAACTGGTTCCTTACATGGGATCGATCGATTTCAACTATCCGGCGTCCGTCTCTCATGTCGACTTCGATGGTCAGGGCAAGCTGGACATCCTCGTTTCCGCCATCGGTGCCATGAACCCCAGTAACGATGTGAAGGGGGGTGCCTGGGTCATCACCAGATCTGATCGGAAGATGCGAGCCTCACCGGTCGGTGGTGCACTTGCACGTGTCTGTGCCCTGGAAGGGGCAGATTTCGATGGTGACGGTGACGTCGATCTGATTGCCTGCGCTTTCGGATTTCGCGGACCAGGTCGGCTGGTGTGGCTCGAGAATGTCGGGGGATCTTTCGTGCCGCGAGAACTCGATAAACGAGATGGATTCGTCGCTATCGTTCTCGAGGATGTCGATGGAGATGCAGATATCGATATCGTTGCGCTGCTATCGCAGCAACACGAGATCTTGATGCAGTTTACCAATGATGGAACCGGGTTGTTTGAACCGAAGGTACTGCTGAGCTTTCCCCACGCGGCCTGGGGGTCTTCCGACTTGATGGGAGTCGATATCGATCAGGATGGAGATCGCGATCTGGTGCTGGTCAATGGCGATACCCTCGACGACAACACACCCAAACCGATTCACGGGGTCCGGTGGTTGGAGCGATCGGGAGACCAGTTCACGAACTTGCACGAAATCCTGTTACTGCCCGGTTGCGAGCGAGCCGCGGTCGGTGATCTCGATGGCGATGGAGATCTGGATGTGGTGGGGGCTGCTTTCTTTCCACAACTTGCGCCCGATGGGTGGCACCGCTGGGATTCGGTGGTGTGGGCCGAGAACAAGGGTGATGCCAGGAGCTGGGAAGTTCGAACCCTTGAGGTGGGCAATCCGGTTCATAGTGCGGTTCTGATCGATGACGTTGATCGTGATGGGAAAGCCGACGTGATTCTTGGTAACTACGTATGGCTGCCGACCGGCGTCCCTTCGACTCGCAGGGACTATCTCACCATTCTTCATCGCGAGAATTGACCGGAGAGTTATCCGTCACCTTCAGATTCTTGGCGACGTTCACCCGTTTGATCGGGGACCGGAACCACTGGAACATCACTGTCGGTGGATGGCTCCTCCAGTGCTTGTTGCCAGCGGTTGGTGACCTCTTCCAGCAATGCCTGGATGCCTGGTTCTAGCGACCCGGACTCGACCCTTTGCAATAGCCTTTCGGCATTTCTTGGTGACTGCAGTTTTAGTTGAACCCGTGCTTCCAGGATGGTCGCGAGGTATCGTTTTGGTTGGAGCAAACGAGCTCGCTGATAGGCATCGAGCGCCTTACGCAGATCACCCTTGTCTTCGAGCAGTTGCCCGAGATTGATCCACGCTCCGGCATAGGTGTGATCGATCTTGACCGCTTGCTGCAAACAGGCGAGCGCTTGCAGTGGATCGATGGGAACCAGCAAGGCACCGAGGCTGTTCCAGGAAGGGCTGTGGTCCGGTGCCGTCTCGGTGGCTCTCTTGAACAGTTCCAGAGCCTCCTCGATCCGGTTCGCCTGCTGGGCGAGATGACCGAGATTGTGCAGAGCGCGAACATCGTCTGGATCTTGCTCGATGCTGCGGTGATACCACGCGGCGGCTTGCTCGGGTTGCTGCTTTAGTTCGTGGACATATCCGATGGCGACCGGATCGATGCAGTAGCTTTCCATCAACGATCGATCCGGAACCGGAATCGCGTGAACCCCGAGAAGTAACAACAGGTAGAGAACCACGGACTTCACCGAGATGCCCCAGGTCGCGATGCCCCGTCCCGCCACGATGCAACCGAGTGCAAGGATCGGAACCCGATATCTGCCCGCCATGAAAAATGCCAGTGCGGTCAGAGCAAGAGTTGCCATCGCAAGAACAACGGGGAGGTCGGACTGACGCAGTCCTCTTCTTCCGAGCAGCAACCCGGCGATGATCATGGCGATGAGAGGTCCGCTGGTGCCAGGAAGCCACGAGAGAAATTCCAGGGTGGTGCTTCGATTTTTCTCCTCGATGAGGTTCTTGTTGTTGGGCACATCGCGAGCCGACAACAGCGCTGCCGTTTTTCGGCCCATCTTCTGTATCCACTCGAGGGGGAATGCTCTGATCTCTTCGAAGGTCAGTCGATAGTAGTAGCGACTGCGTTCGGCGGCACTCTCGATGTCAGAACTCTTGCGCAGCAGATCATCCCAGCGCGGTCCGGCAGCCACCGAGGTGAGCCCATCGGAGCCGATCCCGTTGCCGGTACGGTTTCCGATGTAGAAGTTGATGCCACCATTGGCGCTGACCAGGATCGGTTCCTGGCCGATCTTCAGGTTCACTGCCAGCACCGGCAATATGCTGACAATGCAGCCAGCGAGAACGACACCACTACGCCCAATTCGCACCGAAGTCGTGCCAGAAGTGAACCAGGCGGCCAGCGCCAGCGCTACCGCCACAGGAAGTGCGGTCGCACGTGTCAGTGCCGCCAGCCCGATGGTGATGCCAACCAGGGTCCACGGCAGGATTCGTGATTCGGTGGATGCCGATAACGCCAGTGAGACCGACAACATCACCAGAAAAGTGAACAGGGTCGTATCGAGCAACTGGCCACAGAAGTAGATCGGCATCCAGGCGATGGAGTAGAGCAGTCCGGCGAGCAAGGCCGCGCGGGCTCCACAGCAGCGCCCAGCGATCGCCACGATGAGGATGGCAGTGACACCATCGAGTATGCACTGGAGGATCTTCACCACCCAGGCATAGGAGACCGGGACCCCCTGGCCGGAGGCACCGATCTCGTGCCACGGCAATGCGACCAGCGCCAGCAGCGCCGGATATCCTGGCGGTTTCCAGTAGGGGGCACCATGACCAGGTCCTTCGGCGAGGAACCCGCGTGCCTGATCAACATTGGTCAGTTCATCGACGATCGGATAGCCAAAGGCAGGATCTTCACTGGCCAGTTCGCTGATCGCGACCAGTCGCACGATGACACTCAGCAGGAACACCAGCCAGTAGATCCTCTTGCCGGAGAGCCACGGCGACTTGTTCATCGTGATCCGATCTGCAGTTACTGGAGACCTTCCTTCAACTCGATGATTCCTTCGATTCCGGTGATCTGACGGATGGAATGTTCAGGTGAGAAGTTGCCCAGTTTTTTTGTGTTTCCTCGGGTGAAGAGGTAGGTCGTCCCGGCTTCGCCGTAGGTTCCCAGGATCTGGAATCCGGAATCGTAGACGTTGAACTGTTCAGAGGTGGTAGTGGTCCCGCCATCGACCACGGTGACGACCTTCTTCCCGATGTAGCCGACGATTTCTCCCTGTTGAAGAATCCTGGTGTATCTTTCGTCTCCCACTTCGATGGCGCTACTGGAGGCGGAAGTCGTCGAGTCAGGTGAGGTTGGCGTGGTTCCACAGCCGATCACCGTCGACAGGAGCAACAAACCCAGAACCAGTGCGACGATGGTGGTGGGCACAGAAAATCGGTTCTTGCTGAGGCCTGACAAACGCGCATCCTTTCGGTAGGGACAGAGGCCGCCACTCCAGTATCTGAGGGGCCAACGCCCCCGGGCCAGGATGGAAAGGCAGTCGATGCTCGAAAGCCTATCGGAGCACTTCGCTCTCTTCTACTACTTGCTGCAATGCTTCGGCTCCTTCATTGGCCTGGTGCTGATCACCATCGGGATTCCCGGTCAGTTTCTGCCCGGAATCATCGCCCTGGTCTTCTGGTTGCTGGGTATCGAGGCAACCGAGGAAGCGATCCGATTCCACGGATTCGAGTCGCTGGTGCTACTGGGGTTGGCCGTGGGGGCGGAGATCATCGAATTCCTGTCGGGGCTGATCGGGGGAAGAG
>JBBWWE010000444.1:0-4086 GCA_050256595.1 Planctomycetota bacterium | reverse complement strand
GCTGTAGGAGATGACCTGGACACCGACGACGACGGCAACCTCGACAGCACCCCCTGGACTTCTATCGTCGATTCCATCGCTTTTCTCGAGAATCCCATCGACCCCCTTACCGGCAATACCAGCGCGGGTGAACTGATCTACAGCTCCAATACCATCGGCCCCGATGGTACCTTCGTTCCGGCACATATCGTGCGCTGTCCCGATGGAACCGGCTCCTGGGAGATTCTCCCCTTTGCCGATCTTGGCTTCCCCTTTGATACTCCCGGCTCTTCCAATACTTGCCCGGAGGATTGTGATAACGGTACCGACGATGATGGCGATGGAGATGTCGACTGCGCCGACAGTGACTGTACCGGCGATCCGAGTTGCGCCCCCCCTCCTGCCAATGACGACTGCGCCAATGCCACCAACGTTATCGAAGGTGCCTACAACCTGACCACTCTCGGTGCCTCCACCGATGGCCCGACCACTTGTGGCGGCAGCCTTCTCAACGATGTGTGGGTACTCTACAGCGCCACCTGCAGTGGCATCGTGACCGTGACGACTTGTGGCAGCGCAGATTTCAATCCCCAGATGGCGATCTACCCCGGCAGTGGCCAGTGTCCACCTGCTACTGGTTCAGAAATCGCTTGTGATGCGGGCAGTTGCACCGGATCGGGAGAACCGGAGATCTTCCTCGACGCCATCGCCGGAGAGGACTATCTGATCCAGTTTGGCGGCTTCAACGGAGAGCGTGGTAATGCAACTCTCACCATCAGTTGTCCCCCCGCTGACTGTCACCAGTTCCCGAATCCAAACATCGAACTGCTTGGATTTGTCGGAACAACCGCCAGTAGTTCACCCGGAATGCCCATCGACTACGTCGGTGATCCCCCGGTGCCGGACTTTGACTTCATCGATCTCAGCGGAGCTTCAGGTGACATCTCGGATCTGGATGTCGCCATCGACATCTCCCATGCCTTCATCGGAAACCTGGACATCGACCTGATCGGACCGTCCCAGACGCAAATCCGCCTCTATCAGAATGAAACAAATTCAGACGACGACATGTTGCTGATCTTCGATGATGACGGACAACCCTACGGTAGCGTAACGACCTACAGCGGTGAACGAATGCAGCCCTATGATCTTTCACAGGGCACCGCAAGCCTCGCCGATTTTGATGGTGAGCCTGTTGACGGGGTCTGGGCGATAGTCATCGCCGATACTTTCAGTGGATCCGCAGGAGGAACCCTCGAGTCCTGGGGGCTGTTCATCAGCCAACCACAGGATATCCCCGATGGAACTTCTGCAAGCGTCCATGTGATCTCTGTCGATCCCGCTGACTTGACCGGGATCAACGACCTGGATGTGGACATCGATGTCGCCCATAACGACACATCCGACCTGGAAGTGGATTTGCTCTCCCCACAGGGAACCTCCGTCCGCTTGCACGACCATGGAGCAGGAACTGACCTGTTCGGTCGCTACGACGATGCCACCGGCAACAATGACGGTTTCGGCACTCTGATCCCCTCAGGGCCCGGTTCACTCGCTGACTTCGATGGCGAAAGCATCGGAGGAGACTGGACGTTGACCGTCGCGGACACGGTGCCCGGTACCGGCGGCATCATGAGTAGCTGGGCGATTCAGGTTTGCCCGGCGCAGTGCGCGGCACCTGGCGATCTGATCATCACCAGCGACTGCAATACCAACACCGTAGAACTCTCCTGGACCAATAGCGCCACCTACGACAGTATCGAGATCGAACGGGATGGAGTCGCAGAGGCGACCCTCGCGGGCACTGATACGACCTATTCCGATGGTGGCGCCAGCGATGGCCTCCACGATTACACCGTACGCGGTATCTGCGCTGTCGGCGCTGCTGAGGCCATCGGCTTCGTCGATCACTTCAGTTACAACGGCGAAGATACCATCGTGGTCGCAATGGAAGGCCTGTTCAGCGGTGGTGATACGGGCAGCAATGATTCAGGAGCAACGATGCTGGCCGGGCTTCTGGCTGGCGGTGCCAACGCCAAGTTGATCCGAATGCAGATCGATGATTACGCTTGTATCAACTCTGGCGGAGTAGGCCAGGTGTGGATCGCCTGCGGTACCTGGCCGACCAATTTCCTGCTCAACTCGGATGAGGCCAATGTCATCGCTGATCTTGCCGCAGCCGGTGTTGCCATTTACTTCGAGAGCACTGACCACTGGAGCTTCAACCATCCGATCTCTTCTTTCGACGATCGAGACGGAGTTGCCGAGCCCTACTCTCAGGATGACAACGACCTGCTCACTTCTCTCGACGGGGTCGACTCCGGAATGGGCCTCGACATGTCGAGTTTGCAGAACGTGGCCTACAATCAGGACAACCAGGCAGCCACTGGCAATGCCAATGACTTCACTGACAACCTGATTCCTGCCACTGCTGAACTGGCCGGAGGATCTGCCGGACTGGTGTGGCGTTACGATGATGCCCTCGGTGTCGATCAAGGCACCACCACCGCCTACATCCCCGATAACGGGGCTAGAGTGATCTGCGCCAGTTTCGAGCTGGGTGGCTACCAGGGTGATCAGAATGCTCTCATCGAGGCATATTATGATTTCCTGGCCGGTGGAGGGGCTCCTCCCACGCTTGGATTCCAGCGCGGTGACTGCAACGCCGATGGCGGCTTCAACATCGCTGATGCCATCTTCTTGCTCGGAAACCTCTTCTCGGGAGGTCCTGACAGCACCTGTGTCGACGCCTGTGATGCCAACGACGACGGTTCTATCAACATCGCCGATGCCATCTTCGTCCTCGGCACTCTCTTCAGCGGTGGTAACAATCCTCCGGATCCATTCGGAGATTGCGGTGAGGATCCAACTGCGGACAATCTCGACTGCGCCGAGTACAACAACTGCCCCTGATCGACTCCGAGTCGGTTCGTTGAGCAGAGATGATTTCAAGTGGGCGAGGTCCAAAAAGGCCTCGCCCACTTTTTTATATTTTCCTGTACCATGACGGGCGGAGGTTGGCGAACCGTGACGACGAACGAAGAGTTGAATGCGGAAAGCACCGGTGATGGTGCAAGCCGCGCCGGAGCGATGACCGGGATGCTCTTCATCTCACGGATCCTCGGAGTTGCCAGGGATGCCCTGTTGACTGCCCTACTCGGTGCGACCCCCGCCGCCGATGCCCTTCGGGCAGCCCTTAAAATTCCTGCAACGATTCGCGACCTGCTGTCAGAAGGAGCGATTTCTGCGGCCTTCATTCCCGCTCATCAGGACCAGAAAATCCGCTCTGGGATCGCTGCCGCCCATCGCTACTCCCGTTCCGTGGTCACCCTCTTGCTGTTGCTCTGCTCGCTGCTGGTTGCTGTATTCTGGTGGTGGGCACCGGAGGTGATCGGGCAACTGGCCCCCGGGCTGGAGAACCAGGTCCAGGCCACGACGCTACTGACCCAATTGCTGCCATACCTGCTCGTCGTGCCATTTTTGGCGGTACTACGCGTGATCTTGCTCGGTGCTGACCGGAATCGCGCCGCAGCGGCTTCTCAGACGCTTCAGAATGCCGTTCTGGTGCTTGTGGGGCTTGTTCTGGTCTCCATGAACCTACCGCCTGGGGAATCTGCCAGCGCCTGGGCCAGGGCGTTCCTGGCGGGATCCATCGCAGGTCTTTTGCTGCTCGGGTGGGCTTCGCGAGGCGCCGAAAAGTTGCCACTTCCGACCTGGAGAATCTGGGGTCCCGGGATCGGCAGACTCATCTGTGATCTGGGGTTGCTGGTGCTGGCATCGGGATTGACCTACTTCAATTCGCTCATCGCAATGCGTTTTGCATCCGATCTCGGTACCGGCAGCATCACCCAACTCGAAAACGCATTCCGTTTCCACTTTTTACCGATCGGCCTCATCGGAGTGGCCCTGGGGACCGTCGCCGGAGTCGATGCTGCGCGACTGGTGAGCCGTTCGTGGTGGCGGGCATTGGCACGGCGCATCGGCCGCAACCAGCGTACTACTCTCTTCATTGCACTGCCGGCTGCAGCCGGACTCGCCATCTTGTCGGAACCACTGATCCGACTCATTTTGCAACACGGTAAGTTCAATGCCCAGGACGCCCAGCAG
>JBBWWE010000443.1:0-11458 GCA_050256595.1 Planctomycetota bacterium | reverse complement strand
AACGCTGCGAATCTCGATCGTATTCCATGATCCACTGCACCTGTCCATCCCAGGCACGCAACGCGGCAACAGCCCCCAGGTTGGAGCAACAATAGACGGTTCCATCATCGACCAGGATGGATCCGAGGATCGGTTCACGGGCAGGCTCACCAAACATCGTCAAATCGACCTGGTTGCCAACGATCGGCCTCGACCACACTTTCTTGCCTGTGTGAGCATCGAGACACCAAAGTGTTACATCGATATATCCGCTCTTTCTCCAGCCGAGAGCCCAGACCCTATCACCCTCGACCACGGGTGCGGAGTTGAAGGATGTGGTTCGCAACATCTCATCGCCGATATCGCGTGACCCGGTATCCCAGAGAAGCCGACCCGCTCCTGCCAGATCCCAGCATTTGATCCCTCGCCAAGGCAAGGAGACCTGGATGTCGAAACCAAGATAATCCTCACGACGACTGGCTCGCGCCACGTAAGAGCACAGCAGCACGTCCTCGTCATTGACACTCCAGAGCCGGGTAGCGACGTCCTGCTCCTCGAAGTAAGGCGCACCGGGACGCAGACTGACATCCGAGATCAGTTTTCCCGTTCTCAGATCGTATCTCAGAAGTTTCCTCGAGGTCGCGATGCCGATCCAATCCTCGGAAAAGCAAGGGGCAAGGATTGTCCCGGTGCCAGCGGAGTAATATCCGCGTCCGCGAGAAGTACTGGAGGCGACATGACGGGAGTAGTCGTGAGTTTTCCAGGCGATCACGCCTTCGTCAACGCGCAGAGGCTGCACCAAAACATCATCGATCTTGCCAGGAATCACGGACGGATCATCGAGTTGATTCTCGAAATCCAGTTCCTCATCTTGAAGTAACTTGGTGGCCTCTTTCTTGAGCGCGAGGAGATCCTGTGATTTCCCGAGTCGCTTCAGCGCAATCTGTCGCCTCATCAAGAGGGCTCGGTAGAGATCACGGTCCAGTTCATCCTCGAATCCGACCAGAGCATCCTGCCACGTCCGAAAAGCCAACTCGGGCTGGTCTTGTTCCAAAAACAGATCTCCTGCAGCCACCAGCGCAATCTCTCTCACCTCGGTCAGTGGATAGAGGGTTGCAACTCGCAACAATGCGGTCGGATCGGTCTCGGAGAGCGCCCGCTCCAGAACCGAGCGGGCTCTCGATCCGTACTCCTGACGGTAGATTTCCTTCAGTTCGGGATCGAGGGATCGCAGTTTCTCGATGATCTGGTCGGAGAGTGGTCGAGCCAGGCGCCACTGGTTCGTTTCGCTCCAGAGCATCAGGGGATCCTCTCCCCAGATGGACTCATGCAGGACCTGCAGTCTGCGGATTCCATCCAGTGACTCGGTGCCCTCAATCCGGCTGATGGCATCTCGATACTCCTGGATGACTCCATCGGCTCCGACCAGCAATGGAATGAGAGCGGAACCAACGTCGGATCCGGCTGCACTGGCACTGAGGCAACCGAAGGCGAGCCCCCCACACAAAGCGACAGCAAAGACGAAGTGCATCGTCTTCGCGACGACCCCGAAACACGCCTGATGACGCTCGGGTACTGGTGTTCGGCTAGTGGTGAACTGGCTGACAATCTTCAAGGGAGACGAACGACCTTTCGCAGGATCCATTCTACCGTCAAGAGCAGTGCAAACAGCACCAGAACCCAGCGAGAATCCCACAACGGCTCGCGTTCGGCAGAGATGGGAACCTCTCTCTCGAGGGCTTCCACGTCGTCTGCAACATTCGCAGCATCTGCGACATCATGGTATTTACCGCCGGAAAGCGCGGCAATTTGCTGCAGACGTCCACGGTCCATCCTCGGATCGGCATATTCCAGTTGCGGTACCACGACCCGAAACAGGGTACTGGCCACTTCCTCTTCCCGATCGACGAGCGAAATTCGATGTTCGCCCAGTTTTCTTGCCTCGATGGAAGCCTCGTAGTACTCGGGTCGTGCGAGATTACGAATCGCGTGAATCTCGGTCGCACGATCCCCGGGCGGTTCGACGCTTTCCAGCAACAGCAAGGCTTCCTCTTCGGAAGTCGGTTTGAAGTCGGGGCCCAGTAGCCGCGCCAGAATCTTGACCTCGTTTCCGAGTACCACCTCTCTCGGATCCACGCTGACCGAGAATCTCTTCGAGGGGCCGAGCAAACGAGCAGCACCAACAAAGCGGATGATCTGGCCCCAGAATCGATAGAACCAACGGTTTCCGACCAGCCGTCTCAGCCTCCAGGTATCGTCGGTCAGGGACACGAAAGTTCTCCCGCGACCGAGGTACTGGTAAGCGAAAACAGGACGCGGCCCGTAGGTGAAATGCTCATCGGATTCATGAACCGCGAGAGCAACGGCCCCCTTCCGTATCTTCTTGACCTTCTGGTACCAGTAGAAGCCCGGCATCGTCTTATCACTACGTCCCTGCCACTGCCAGAGTTCCTTGTTCTTCTCCGCATCGGCGACCAATTGCATCACCGGATGCTCCAATCCCTCCGGAGTCAACCGCACGTGGAATGACTCGACCAGATCACGAGAGATGGCACCTCTCTCATCGGCTTCCTCGAGTTCCACGGGGAGCAAACGCTCGAGTGGATCTCCGCGATAACGCCGTGGCATGAACCACTGGCCGGATAGAAATACAATTCCACCACCGTGGTCATCGACGAACTCCACGAGCCACTCTTTTTGCCGGGTCGACAGAGAGTCGGGCCGGATATCCCCGAGCAAGATCACATCGTAATGAAACAACTCCTCACGGGTGCGGGGGAACTGCCGCAACGACGGAATCCCGGGCGAAGACTCCTGAGGAAACTCGGGATCCGCCTCCAGCAGGAGACATTGCGATTCCATCGTTGGATCCCTGATCAGAGAATTCTTCAGGTAGCGATAGTCATACCTGGGCGGCCCCTCGACGTAGAGCACCTTGATCTTCCTTGCAACAACCGCGACCGGCTTCTCGAGCGCATTGTTCTCGCGGAACAACTCTCCCTCTTGATATTCGATCTCGACACGACACAGGTACTTGCCCGGAGAACGAGGCATGAACTCGAGGCGATGCGGAACCACCTGACCATCCTTGCCGATTCTCGGGTAGTAAGGGACACGCTGTTCGATGCCACCGTCTTCCCTGATAAGTTGCAACTCAGCGCGCACATCGAGGTTTGCAAATCCTTCGGCAGCGATGCGGAAGTCCACCGGAACCCTGTCGCCTTCGAGCACCACATCGGCGATATCCAGATCGATCAGGCGTATGTCCCTGGGGTCTTCCGCATTGCCAATACCGATGACGTGAACCGGAATCTCCCTGGAACCAAATCGTCGGGCGACTTCCTCCGGAGTTAACACTCCACCGCTATCACGGCCGTCGCTCAGCAATACCATCGCCGCGATGGTCTGCCCTCGAGCATCATCGGCGGTATCTCCCATCGCATCACCGATACGGCTGACACGTCCCCGCAAGGTGATCTCACTGGCATCGAAAGGCGCTGTCTCCGGCACGATCGGTGAGTCGGGCTGAAAACGTGGAAGATCTGCGATGGCTCGAACTCCATCGGATCCCGCCACGATCTTCACGTTGGCCTTCTCTCGGAGGCGCTCGATGAGTTTCGAATTCCCTTTGGTCAACACACCCCGTGCGATATCGAGTCGGGTCGTTTCGTCGACAACGGGAACTCCTGAAACCGCAGTAATCGCCATCGGTACGGAAGGAGCGGACCAGCGATCCTGAATACCCATCGAATAGGAATCGTCGACTACCACCAAAACGGTAGAGGATTCCGTCTGAACCCGTTCGCGCGTCAGAGTTGGCCTGAACAAGATCACCACCACGACCAGCAAGACCAGGAATCTGAGCGCCGCCAGGAACACCCTGGAGGCTCCTCCAAGGCTACCTTGATCACCCCTGTACCCCCACGTCGCTATGGCGATGAGGATCGGAACGATGACGATTGCGATGACCCAGGCCTCGGGAGCAGCGAGCCACTCGATGCGAGTCTCGATCCGAGTTTCGGAGAGTGCGAGCATCCAGGGCATCACGCACCACGCCTTCTGGCACGACCGAAGAACCTCGCCAGACCCGTCTCGACAAACAACAGCACGAGGACCATCGAGAACACCGGGTACCACAGATCTCCGCTTCCCACTCCGGAGAATTCTTCACCCCCATCCGCGCTCAGGTCATCCACATGCTTCACCGCCGGATAAATGCTGGCGATCTCTTCGGCATCAACAAATACCAGGGCGCCTTCTGAAGCTCGTGCATTGACGGCGAAAGCATCGGTACGTGTTTCTCCCGTATCTTCCTCGAACCTCAACTCATAAACCCCCGGTCTCCAGCGACCTGGAACCACCAGATCGAAGGAAAGTCGGTCCTCTGCCTCTGTCAGAGCCAGCGGAACCGCCCCTCCTTCCGGGGTCAGCAAGTTGATTCTTGGCGCGTATTCCTCGGACGAGATCTTGCGGGTCCAGGGCTGTCCCAGCGCTAGATTTCGGACCCCGCCGTCATGCATGGTGAGCCAGGGAAGGGCCTCGTGAAT
Organism: Planctomycetota bacterium; assembly: GCA_050256595.1. GTDB lineage: Bacteria > Planctomycetota > UBA8108 > UBA1146 > UBA1146 > UBA1146. The sequence goes on along the minus strand of JBBWWE010000443.1, from coordinate 6,932 downwards.
GAAGCAAACGTATGCCGGGGTGATGGGGAAGTTACTCCACTCACGATCAGCCCCCGTCCCCAGGACCAGCACAATCCCCTGACCGAATGATTTCTCGACCAGAATCGGTGTCGCCTCGAAATCATCCAGGGACATCAGCACCTGCTCTTCGGGGACGTTCGAGAGCGGACGGCGAAAACCATGAACTGCCACATCACCAAGACCCGCTTCGGGGAATCCGGACAGATATTTCAGTATCGGATGTTCGGGACTATCGATCTGCCAGTGATAAAAAATCTGACGGCGGGGATCGACGATGGGCGGTCCCGGTTCCCACGGAAACCAACCCTCGCCATCGCGCCATCCATTCTTATTCCAGCTCTCGTTATTCATCCTCTCCCCGGTGAAGACGAAAACGCCCCCGCCTCGCTGGAGGAACTCTTCGATCTTCTCCGAATGGGCTTCTCCGAGCGTCGAAACGTCAGCAAGGATGATCACATGAGGAGTTTGAAGATCTGCCGACAAGAAGCGGTCTTCCGCAATCAGCTCGACCCGGTAGGGCGACAGTCGAACACCCGTGGGTCCGACATCGTCACTTCCCAGAGCCGCGATGAGCCAGTCCGATTCTGAAGACTCCGCAACCGGATCCCAGCCTCCATCTACCACCAGGATATCCACGGCTTCGAGAACCTCGGCAGCAAACCAGCGCGCATCATCGCGATCGAGATCATCACTCCGCAGGTGAGCCTCGACTCGCGCGACTCCTGGCATGCGAAAGATGTGAGGGAAAGAAATGGTTCGTGCCTCACCTCCCTCGACCGTGATGCGCCGGCTTCCTTGCACTTCTCCATCGATGAGAAACTCGACCTCGATTCCCGGCACCGTTTCGGTGCCTCTATTCTCGATCAAGGCCTGGAAGGAGATGGGTACATCGGCACTGATCAGACTCGTGGAAGGACGTAATGAAGTCAGCGTCACGTTTCTCGGGCGATCCGGTCCGACCGGATGAAGCACCAGGTTGGCACCCGCTGCTTCCAGTCTGTCGAGAGACTTCCGGATCGCGGGGATCTCTGCTCCGTCTGCAGAAAGCCAATCTTCACGCTGCAAGTCGGAGAACAGGTGAAAAATCCAGGTGCCACCCTCGTCAGTCGCCAGGGCAGCGGCTTCCGAGATGCTCACCTCGGGCTCGAAAGACAACCATCCGGGAACCAGTTGCTCCAGGTCCCCCATGATCTCGGCTGGACCAGCGTCTCCTGCCATCTCGGCGCGAACAGCGGGGGTCTCCCCGGGAGGAAGTCCCCCAACCAGCAGAGCCGTTCGATCACCCGGCTCGAGATCGAGCAGCAACTGTCTCACCAGCTCGCGTGATTGTTCGAGAGTTGTCCTGCTCGTCTTTCGCGCAGCGGTACTTCCGGAAGCATCGACAATCACGGCTTCCTGATGAACTTGACGGCCCAGAACTGGCAAAGCATCGGTGGTTATGGTCGGACGTGCTATTGCAAAGACGAACAGCAGAATCGCAAGGGTGCGCAACAGCAGCAGCAACAGATTCTCAAGGCGAAGCCTTCTGCGATGTCTCTTCATCGCTTTGAGCAGGAATTCCATCGCAGCCCAGGGCCTACGGCGATACCGCTGCCGGTTGATCAAGTAGATGATGATGGGAATCAACCCGAGAGCGAGAAACCCGAGTAGTGCAGGAGTGGCAAAACTCATCGCGTAGTCCCTGCGCGTTTGACAAGAGACTCTCTCAAAACCTGGTCGAATGCTCGTGAACAATCTGCGAGTTGATACTGGATTCCGCTGTTACGAAAATCCCTGCGCAACTCGCGCATGAACTCACGAATCTCGACCAGATACGCTTCTCTGACTGCTTCTGGATCTGCAAGTTGGTCGGGGTAATCCTCCAGCCCCTCGAAGAGGGTCATCCGGGTGAAGGGAAAGTTGAGTTCATCCGGATCCATGACATGAAGAACCAGCACATCGTGACCGGCATGGCGCAATCTTCGTAACCCATGGACCAGTCCATCCTTGTCATCGAAAAGATCCGTCAGAAGAATGATGAGACATCGTCTCTTGAGGCGATCGGATACCCTTCCCAGAACCTCTCCGATATCGGTAGCGTCCTTTCCCGATTGCTGAGCAAGAACTCCAACCAGATCCTGAAGGTGACTTCTACTCTGCGAGATCGGAGCCTCGGCACGAATCTTCTCATCAAAGACCAGTGCTCCGACCGCATCCTGCTGTCCAAGGATGAGATAAGCGAGTGAAGCAGCGAGCGTACGAGCGTAGTCGAGTTTCGACATCGCACCGGAGCCGTATGTCATCGACTCGCTGGCATCGAGAACCAGCTGCACGCGAAGGTTGGTCTCTTCCTCGTATTGTTTGATGTAATAACGGTCACAGCGGCCAAAGACTTTCCAATCGATGTGACGGATGTCATCCCCGGGTACATATTCCCGATGCTCGGCGAACTCCACGGATGAACCGTGAAAAGGACTGCGGTGAAGGCCCGTGATGGAACCTTCCACGATCATTCGTGCTCGAACGATCAGGCCGGAGATCTTCGCCAAAGATGAAGGGTCAAGAAGTCGTTGTGCCTCTTCAAACGACATGCGCCGCCGTTTCTTCGAGCAATCTCGTGATGATGTCATCCGAGGTGACTCCCTCGGCTTCCGCTGCGAAGTTGGTCACGATGCGATGTCGCAGAACCGGTAACGCTACACGCCGGATGTCGTCGCCGGTGACATAGGGTCGGCCAGCGAGAACCGCGCTCGCCTTGGCACCCAGGACCAGATACTGACCGGCTCGCGGACCAGCCCCCCAGTCGACATGGCGACGTACAAAATCGGGAGCTTCTTCGGTACGGACCCTCGTCGCACGGGTCAGGCGCAATGCGTAACGAACCAGGTCATCAGCGATGGGGACACTCCTGACGAGAGCTTGCAACTCGAGAATCCGCTTGCCATCGAGCACCGGTTGCAAATCGACTTCGATTCCACCTGTCGTCCTTTGCATGATCACCAGTTCTTCGTCGGCACTCGGATAATCGACCCGGATGTTGAACATGAATCGATCGAGTTGAGCCTCGGGCAGAGGATAGGTCCCCTCCTGCTCGATGGGGTTCTGGGTCGCAAGAACGAAAAAGGGCATATCGAGAGGATGTCGTTTCCCTCCCACGGTCACCTGCTTCTCCTGCATCGCCTCGAGCAACGCCGCCTGGGTCTTGGGCGGAGTTCGGTTGATCTCATCGGCAAGCAACACGTTCGCAAAGATAGGTCCGTGCACGAATCTAAAGGCCCGATCACCGGTAGAACTGTCCGACTGAAGCACCTCGGTACCGGTGATGTCACTGGGCATAAGATCCGGCGTGAACTGGATCCTGTTGAACGACAGTGACAATGAACGTGCGAGTGTGCTGATCAGCAACGTCTTGGCGAGGCCGGGTACACCGACCAGCAAACAGTGGCCACCGGACAGTAGCGACAGCAACAGTTGGTCGATGACTTCTTCCTGTCCGACGATGACGGTCCCAAGTTGTTCGCGCAGTTGATCGACCGCTTCTTGAACCTGCTGGATGACGTCTTCACCCACAGCATCGGAATCGGAGGCTTCCTGACCATCGGCCTCGATCGGCAAGTCCTCGGAATCTGATTCCTGGTCGGGGAACTCTTCTTGACTAAACATGCAGCTTCCTCTGTTTCTGGCTCTGGCGTGGCGGGGCCAACCTGGAACCGATACTTTCAGCCTCAGGCAGTCCCCCGAAGGGTCCCCAAATGGCATCCAGTGGCCTCCGGGGGGGTGGTTTCCTCATGTCCGTGAAAGATAAGGGAGTCCATCAGTGGAAGAAACCGGCCGAAAAGATCGATTTGGCGGCTTCAGGCCACTAATTTCCTCTCCTGTCGGGTCTCGTTGACATGCTCACGGACACCCCTAAACTCTTTCCACTGCCCCTTACCAACGAATTGTCGCCGTGGGGTGGTTCCGTCGGGATCTCCGATCGGGCCGCGCCCGATCCGCCCATCCTGGCGGCGAAGCGACCTCGACCAGCCCGACAGACGCGATGGGCAAGACGAGGGGGTCACTTGACCGATGGTATGAGTGCAAGAGAGTTGTTTCAGACCCATAGCAGCATGACCTATGACGACATCGTCATCCTGCCCGGATTCATCGATTTTGGAGTGCAAGAGGTCCAATTACGGACCCAACTCACAAGAGAAATCGAGATTGCCGCTCCCCTTTGCTCGTCGCCGATGGATACCGTCACGGAAGCCGAAATGGCGGTCAATCTAGCGCTGCTCGGCGGCATTGGTTTCATCCACTACAACAATTCCATCGAGCAGCAAGCCCGCATGGTTCGTCGAGTCAAGCGCTTCGAGAACGGCTTCATCACCGAGCCGATGGTGCTGAGCCCGGATCACTGCCTCACGGATGTGGATGACATCCGTGAGAAACACGGATTCTCCGGGATTCCCGTCACACAAGATGGAACTCTCGAATCCAAGTTGGTCGGAATCGTTGCCAATCGTGACATCGATTTTGAACAGGACCGCTCGATCCAGTTACGGGATGTCATGACCGTGGACCTGGTCACCGCGCCCAAGGGCATCACTCTCCAGGAAGCCAATCGGCTGCTTCGCGAATCGAAAAAGGGGAAATTGCCCATCGTCGATGAAAACGGTTGCCTCGCAGCACTCGTTTCGCGCACCGACATCAAAAAGAACCGCGATTTCCCCGATGCCTCGAAGAGTTCTGACAAGCAATTGATGGCAGGAGCCGCGGTCTCCACGCGAGAACAAGATCGAGAGCGCCTGGAAGCACTCGTCGAGGCAGGAGTCGATGTGGTGGTGATCGATAGCGCCCAGGGGCACTCGACCTTCCAGATTGACATGATCAAGTTCGTGCGCAGTTCATTCCCGAACTTGCAGGTGATCGCCGGAAATGTGGTCACCCAGGATCAGTGCGCGGCTTTGATCGAGGCGGGAGCCGATGGGGTCCGTGTTGGGATGGGGCCCGGCTCCATCTGCACAACCCAGGAAACGATGGCGGTCGGAAGAGGACAGGCAGCAGCGGTCTATCATTGCGCCCTTCACTGTCGTGAACAGAATGTTCCCGTCATCGCTGACGGTGGAATCCGCGATATCGGTCACATCGTCAAGGCACTCTCGATGGGAGCTTCCTGTGTGATGATGGGATTGCTGTTCTCCGGGACTTCTGAAACTCCTGGTGAGTATTTCTATCAAAATGGAATTCGACTGAAGCGCTACCGCGGAATGGCGTCCATCGAGGCGATAGCTACTGGCGGCGGTAAACGGTACTTCGCGGAAGACGAACAGGTGCGAGTCGCCCAGGGTGTTTCCGGGATGGTGATGGACAAAGGTTCCATCCGTAACCTGGTTCCTTACCTGTGCCAGGGGCTGAAACACGCCTTCCAGGATATCGGTGTCCGTGATGTAGCGTCCTTACATAAGGCACTCGACCAGGGCGAACTATGTTTCGAAACTCGAACTCAATCTGCTCAGCATGAGGGTGGCGTTCACGACATGTACTCCTACGAAAAGCCCGCACTCGGAACCCGGGAACGGGTCGAATAATCTCGAGACTCGAGAGGAGGCCAGTTTGGCCTCGGAGATCAGCAACGAGTTCTGCGCGATCCTCGACTTCGGTTCGCAGTACAGCCAGTTGATTGCCCGCAGAGTCCGGGAGAATCGGGTTTACTGTGAGATCCTTCCCTGCTCGATCACCGCAAGAGAGTTGCAGGAGAAGGGAGTTCAGGGCGTGATTCTCAGCGGAGGCCCATGCGGGGTCTACGACGAGAACGCCCCACAACTCGATCCCAAAATCCTCGACATGGATCTTCCGGTGCTGGGTATCTGTTACGGCATGCAGGTCGCCTGCCAATCGGCAGGAGGAGCGGTCACTCCTTCAACAGAACGCGAGTATGGAGATACCACTCTACTGATCGACCAGAGTGACAATCCCATCTTTTACGGTTGCGATGAGAAATTGCAGGTCTGGATGAGCCATGGCGATCGGGTCAACGAGATCTCCGACAAGTTCTGCGCCATCGCTCATACCGAAAATACCCCACTGGCGGCGGTGTTCGATCCGACGTCACAGTTCTGGGGACTGCAGTTTCACCCCGAAGTCACACATACCCAGGACGATGGCAAGATCCTCAATAACTTCCTCTACCGCATCTGTCGATTCACCGGAGACTGGGAGATACAGGATTACGTCACTCGTAGTGTCGAAGAGATCCGCGAAACGGTCGGTAACAACCGGGTGGTCTGCGCTCTTTCGGGAGGGGTGGACTCTTCGGTGGTCGCTCTTCTGATACACAAGGCCATCGGAGATCGGCTGACCTGCTTCTTCATCGATAATGGGGTGCTGCGAGAAGGGGAAGCAAAGCAGGTCTGCGATGTCTTCCAGAATCAGTTTCAACTCGACTTCCGTTTCATCGATGCTACCGATAGATTTATCGAAAGACTCGCTGGAGTCATCGAACCCGAAGAGAAACGGAAAGCCATCGGTTACCAGTTCATCGATGAGTTCCGGGAGGCAGCAAAGCAATTCACCGATGCGAAGTTCCTGGCTCAGGGAACCCTGTATCCGGATGTGATCGAGAGTGTCAGCCCCTTCGAGGGCCCCTCCGCCACCATCAAGAGCGATCACAATGTCGGAGGCCTTCCCGAAGATCTCGGCTTCGAACTGATCGAACCGTTGCGATTCCTGTTCAAGGATGAAGCGCGTTTGATCGGAAAAGAACTGGGCCTACCCGATGAAATCGTCCAGCGACAACCATTCCCCGGACCGGGACTCGGAATCAGGATCGTCGGAGAGGTCACGCGAGAGCGTCTCGCCACACTTCGAGCCGCCGACCAAATCGTTCGGGAAGAACTGCAAGAGTGGAGTCGTTTTCGCGATATCTGGCAGGGTTTCGCGGTTCTTCTCCC
>JBBWWE010000442.1:0-6502 GCA_050256595.1 Planctomycetota bacterium | reverse complement strand
CTGTTTTCTTCTCCGGTGGTCGGGTACTGGGTATAGATCCTGCTGGCGGAGTGCGAGAAATCGAATCCACTTTCGCTAGTGCCGTGACCTGGCCCATCTCGCACCCGGTCCGCCCTGCGAGAGCCGCGATCGGATCCGGTGGCTGTGTTGATTGCCACTCGAATACCAGTCAGTGGCTTACCACCGCCATCGGTCCGACTTCGATGTTGCCAATCCCGGGTGCCCTCGCTGCTAGCAGCCCTCTCGATGAAGACATCGTTGATGGCAATCTGTGGCGTAACTGGTCACTGCTGTTCAGTGGCCGCGATATCGGCAAGGTCTATTTCTCACTGTGTGCACTTCTGGCGCTGTCCGGCAGTCTTCTGGCGCTGTGGCGTTCGCTCTGGCAGGAGCACCGATGAAGAAATGGCTGCCACCATTGACCCTGCTACTTTTATTGCTAGCCACACTCAGTTCGATCCCGGGGCTTCCTCCTGGTGTCGATCTGCGGGGTCGGTGGCTGCAGTTGCACCTGGTCGTGGCGACACCGCTGGCAATCCTCATCGTCGCCCGGATCTGGTGTAACCCGGTTCGTATCGATCCGCTGAAGGCTTCCGCATGGCTTTGCATCAGCATTGCGCTGGGATTGATCGTGGTCCCTCTGCTCGGTATCACCGGTACCGAATCGACCCATCAGTGGGTCCAGGGTCATGGTTGGCTGTCATTTCTTGGCGTCGGATTGCTCGGTCTCTGCGCAGCGAGGTCACGGCAAAAGACCTGATGATCTGAAACTCCCGCTGATACCGGATCGGTGATCACATGCTGCGACGGTATCGTCCACCCACCTCATAGAGCGAACGAGTGATCTGACCGAGGCTGGCGACCCGCACCGTATCGATCAACTCGCGGAAGATATTGCCCCCCGTCAGTGCCACCTGCTGGAGTTTCGCCAGCGCAGTCTCGGAATCGGCATGGTGAGATTGCTGGAACTGTTGCAGGTCGACGAGCCGCTGGTCCTTTTCCTCAGGGGTGGAACGGCGTAGTTCGATCTCCTGAGGCTCACCAGAGTCGCCATCAGGACGTAAGAAGGTGTTGACCCCGATGATGGGAATCTCACCGGTGTGTTTGCGATGCTCGTAAAGAAGCGACTCATCCTGGATCTTCGAGCGCTGGTACTGTCTTTCCATCGCTCCCAGCACCCCACCACGATCATGGAGTCTCAGGAACTCCTCAAGTACCGCTTCCTCCACCAGGTTGGTGAGTTCGTCGATGACAAAGGCACCCTGGATCGGATTGTCATTGCGGGCGAGCCCCATCTCTTCGGCAACGATGAGTTGAATCGCCATCGCCCGCCGCACCGAATCCTCGGTAGGTGTCGTGATCGCCTCGTCGTAGGAGTTGGTATGCAGAGAATTACATTGATCGTAGTAGGCCATCAGAGCCTGCAAGGTCGTACGAATATCATTGAAGTCAATCTCCATCGAATGGAGTGATCTTCCAGAGGTCTGGATGTGATACTTCAGTTTCTGACTTCGCTCGTTGGCATCATAAAGATCCCGCATCGCAACTGCCCAGATTCTCCGGGCGACCCTGCCGAGGACCGAGTACTCCGCATCCAATCCGTTGGAGAAGAAAAAGGACAGGTTCCGGGCAAACTCATCGATCGACATCCCTCGTGACAGATAATATTCGACGTACGTGAAACCATTGGAAAGCGTGAAGGCCAGTTGCGTGATGGGATTCGCACCAGCCTCGGCGATATGGTAGCCACTGATCGAAACCGAGTAGTAGTTACGCACCTTCTCCTCGATGAAGAACTGCTGGATATCCCCCATCATCCGGAGAGCAAAATCGATTCCGAAGATGCAGGTGTTCTGGGCCTGGTCTTCCTTGAGGATGTCCGCCTGGACCGTTCCCCGGACGTTCTCGAATACATGGCTGTAGATCTTGTCCAGTTGTTCTGGACTCGGGTCGGACCCCTTCTCTGCACGGTACTTTTCCACCTGCTGATCGATGGCAGCATTGAAATACATGGCAAGGATGATCGGAGCGGGACCATTGATGGTCATCGAAACGGACGTACTCGGCGAGCAGAGATCGAAACCTTCGTAGAGTCTTTTCATGTCGTCGATGCAGCAAATGCTGACTCCACTTTCCCCGACCTTGCCATAAATGTCCGGGCGGATATCCGGGTCATCGCCGTACAGGGTGACGGAATCGAAAGCAGTGGAGAGTCGATGGCTTTGCTCGGCCTGGCACAGGTAATGGAACCGAGCGTTGGTCTTTTCGGGGGGGCCCTCACCGGCAAACATCCGCTTGGGCCGTTCATCTTGCCTGCGGAAGGGGAATACACCGGCGGTAAAGGGGAACCTGCCGGGCAAGTTCTCGAGCATCAGCCAGCGGGCCAGATCCCCTTGACCAACGAAGTCCGGAAGGGCAATGCGAGGAAGACGCGTTCCCGACAGGGTCTCGACGTGAAGGGGCTGCCGGATCTCCTGGTCTCTTACCTTGAAAACCAGTTCGTCTGCACCGTATTCGGCCACCACCTGGGGCCATTCATCGAGCATTGTCCTGACGCGCGGATCCAACGATCCTGAGATCGTCTGGGCCATCTCTTCCATCCGCTGGGAAGCATCGGGGTTCTCTGCTCTGAGGAGTTCTGCGCTTCGCTGGAGCGACTCGACATCTTGAGCAGCACGACAGGATTCCTGTGCAGCGTCATGGTAGTCGTGAAGCGTCTTGACGATCTCCTGCAAGTACCCTGTTCGATCTGCCGGGATGATGGAGCACCTGGTGGAACCCTCACTGGAGACTCGATTCATGTCGATCTTCCATCGGTCTCCATCTTCACCAGATAGTTTTTTCAGCAGGAAACTGTAGAACTTCTCGACTCCGGAATCATTGAAGTGACTGGCAACGGTCCCGAACACCGGAAGATCATCATCCGAAACATCGGGATCAAAGATTCCACGACTCCTTCGATACTGTTTGCGGACATCACGGATCGCATCCTGCGCTCCAGCACGGTCAAACTTGTTGAGGACGACGATGTCAGCAAAATCGATCATGTCGATCTTCTCGAGCTGGGTCGCTGCACCATATTCAGGAGTCATGACGTAAACGGAGAGATCGGCGAGTTCGGTGATTCGACTGTCTCCCTGGCCGATCCCGGAAGTCTCGAGGATGACCAGATCGAAGCCCTCTTCGAGAACCTGCTCAATAGCACCCTGGATGGCCGTTGGCACCTCGACGCCACTGGCACGGGTCGCCAACGACCGTACGTAGGCCCGTGGGTTGTCAGCACTGTTGATCCGGATGCGATCGCCTAGCAGTGCACCTCCGGTGCGACGCTTGGTTGGATCGACAGTCACGACCCCGAATCGGCGCTCGGGAAAATCCTGAAGCAGCCGCCGGAGAATCTCATCGGTCAATGAGGATTTTCCTGCACCTCCGGTGCCGGTGAGGCCGACTACGGGCACTGTTGCCTCGACGCTGGGAAACTCCTCGCCCAGTTCTACTCTCGTGATTCGCTGCGGAAGCGCATTCCCACGTTCGACAGATCCGTTGATGGATCCGACCTTCTCCAGCATGTCGGTGATCATTCCCACGAGGCCAAGTTCACGTCCATCCTCGGGAGAATAGATGCGATCGATTCCGTATTCGTGGAGAGCCGAGATCTCCTCGGGAATGATCACTCCACCACCGCCACCGAAGATCTTTATCCAGGTAGCATCTTTCTCGACGAGAAGATCACGCATGTATTTGAAAAATTCGTTGTGACCACCTTGATAAGAGGAAACCGCGATGGCATCTGCGTCTTCCTGGATCGCCGTATCTATGATCTCCTCAGCACTTCGGTTGTGCCCCAGATGGATCACCTCTGCGCCTTGATCCTGAAGAACACGACGGATGATATTTATGGAGGCATCGTGGCCATCGAAAAGGCTCGCTGCTGTGACGAACCGTGGCGGTCGCATCGATACTCCTGGCTCGGGGATGAGATCTGTCAGATGAAGGCGATCCCCGCTGGCACCTTCCGACAAGATGCATCATCAAAGAGAAGCCATCGAGATTCAAGTCGAGCCGGGCGGGAAGTTACTGGTTGTAGATCCAACGAGTGATCAATTGACCGTCTCAGGGCGCTAGAAGGGGTTCTGTCAGCTGCCAGTACGCTCTTCGTGCCTCGAACCGTTGTAACCAAAGATCTTGGTCTTGCCGTCGATGATCGTCTCCAGATGTACCGGACGACCCCAGAATTTCTCCAGGTTCTCGAGCACCCTGCGAGCATAATCCATCCGCAGAGACGTTCCTGACCAGTCGTGCTTCAGCAACAATTCGCCCCGGTTACAATAATTGCCGCTCTCGACACTTATCCGTGGTCGACCGCAATTCGATAACTGCTCGAGAAGTTGCTTCTTGATGGCAAGAAAGCCCCTTTCATCAAGAACATACTGACCCTGTTGCCGATCAAATTTATAGGTGAACATCTTGTGCTGTTCACAGAACTCCTCGGTGAGAAACTCATCGATGAACGTGATGTCATTGTGGGTCCGACGGACCTCGAAGATCTTTTCAAGACCGCGACCTTCAGACATGTCCCAATCGGTACGGCCATGGACGTCCTGGCAGGAATCCCATTCAGTGCCATGCCGACCTGAATTCCAGCGCTGCTGGATATCACGGAACAGTTCAATTCCAAGTTTGTAAGGGTTCAACATTCCCGATGTCGAACCCAGAGTCCCGGAATGATGGTCGGCGTAGTCGATCAACTCGGAATCATCGAGAATTTTCGTCGTCATCATTTTCGAGTGCCAGAAGGAAGCCCAGCCTTCGTTCATGATCTTCGTCATCCCCTGGGGTGCAAAGTAATAGGCTTCCTCCCGGATGATGGAAAGAACATCCATCTGCCAGGAACTCAACTGACCGTGATGAAGAAGGAAATGGAGTACATCTCGTTGGGATTCTGAAGGAAAGTTATCGACTTCTTCTACTCGATCGGTGTTTTCTTGTTCTTCATTGACGGTTGCCTTTTGCGCATTCACGTACTCTTCCATGTAAGGCTTCACGCCCAATGGAGCACCCTTTTCATGGAGGCGTTCCTGGTCTTGACCCTCATCCAAGGAAATGCCATTACGTGCGAAATAAGGTGAGTACAAGTCGATGAGGTTTTCCATCGAGAGGCACAGGTCAATGAACTCCTCGACCACTTCCAGACCTTGATCATCGATATGACGGCGAATCCTGACAGCGTTATTCGAGATCGTATCGACCATCTTTCGATTGGTGTGAGAGAACCAGCAGTTGTTCTTGAAGAAGTCGCTATGCCCGTAAACGTGCGCCATCACGAGCTTTTGGTCCACGAGTGGATTGCAGCGCATCAAATAGGCATAACAAGGATCATTATTGATCACGAGTTCGTAGATCTTTGCCAGTCCGTAGGAATATTGCTTCTGTAACCCTTCGAATTGCATTCCCCAGCGCCAGTGAGGGTAACGATTCGGGAATCCTCCATAGGCAGCAATCATGTTCATCTCGTCGTAATCAACGAGCTCGTAAATCACTTCGTAGAAGTCGAGAGAAGCATCCAGGGCATGCTGTCGGATAACCCCTCGCCACTCTTCTATTTCCGGGGTGAGCAAGCGTTCGTTCATCATCTCAGCAACCCTTTCCCAGGAAGGTCTTGATCGACGGCAGGATTTCATCCCTGGAGTTTATTTCCGAGAGAAGTACTTTCTCCTCAGTACCGAATGCTTCCCTGAGATCCTTGATGAACTGACCACTACCGTAGGCACTCTTGACCTGGCCGTAGCAAAAAACATTGCTGACTGGAATCAATGTTTCTCTCAGTAGATCCAGGCACTGAGCGGTGTCATCTCCACCCCAGTTATCTCCATCCGAAAAATGGAACGGATAAATGTTCCACTCTGATGGAGCGAACTCTTTTACGATCAGGTCCTTGGCAAGGTTGTATGCACTTGAAATCTTAGTCCCGCCCGATTCTCGGACATTGAAGAAGGTGTGCGAATCAACCAGTTTCGCCTGAGCGTCATGGATGATGTATCGAGTTTCCAGATTTTCGTACTGGCTCTTGAGCCATGTATCAATCCAGAACGATTCGATTCTGACGATGTCCTTCTGTTCGTTCCCCATCGATCCCGAAACGTCCATCATGTAAATGATGAGCGCATTTGATTGCGGAAGAGACTTCGTGTTCCATGAACGAAACCTGCGGTCTTCCCGGACCGGAACAACACGTGGGTTGTCCGCGTCGTAAGTTCCTGAAGCGATCTGTCTGCGGAGCGCATTCTTGAAGGTACGTCTGAAGTGTCGGAGAGAATCCGGCCCGGTGCGATTGATACCCGTGTAACGCTGTTTTTCGACGTGGATTGATTCATTGCCACGCGGTTCGATACGTGGCAGTTCCAGTTCTTCACCGAGAATTTCTGCAAGTTCATCGATGGTTACATCCACCTCGAGAATGTGCTCGCCGCGCTGATCGCCCGCTTGCGGGCCAGGAGGTGCC
>JBBWWE010000441.1:0-1927 GCA_050256595.1 Planctomycetota bacterium | reverse complement strand
GCAAGCAAGGGCGCCGGAAGAAACATGATGTAAAAGGTGATGCTGAGGATACCCAGTAGTTTACCGCGTACGATTTCACCCGGTGACAGATCGGTGCCGATCAGAAGATCCCAGGTCCGTCCGAGACGCTCTGTGGTGATGCTCACTGCCCCCAGGGCCGGGATGATCAAGAACAGAGCAGCCAACTGCACCCCGAAATAGACAGTCACCAGTGACTGAGCATGATCTTCGGGTGAAGTGGCGCCGCCGATCGCTGATCCGAGTGAATAAATCCACATCGCTCCACCGAGAATCGCAGCAAAGACCAGCTGGATGACCAGCGAGCGAAATTTACGCATCCGCACGATCAGTTCCTTTTGCAGGATCGCTGTACCCATACCTGTGGTCTTGCTGAGCTGTTTCATTGAACCTCTCCCGAGGTGAGACTCATGAACAGATTTTCGAGATCGTCCTCCTGGCGACGAACTCCGGTGAAAGCGATCTTCTTGGCCGCCAGTGCTCCCCAGACCTGGTAGATCTCGCTGTCTTCGCCATCCCAGTCGAAGCGAACCTTACGGCCCTCGACCAGCACCGATCCCACCTGGGGGATCTCGCGAAGAATCGACTCCACCTCGGCAGACTCCGCAGGAAGAGTCACCTCGTAGGCCACCGTTGATCCGCGCAATCGCATCTGGATCTCCTCAAGAGAACCGTCAGCAACCAGCACTCCCTTTTCGATGATGCTGACCGAATCGCAGATGGGTGAGAGTTCCGACAGGATGTGACTCGACAGGAACACCGTTTTGCCCAGGCGCCGCAACTCGGTGAGCAATCCACGGAACTCGATCCGGGCACGTGGGTCGAGTCCGCTGGCAGGTTCATCGAGGATCAGCAGATCCGGTTCATGGAGCAGGGTCTGCGCCAGACACAGCCGCTGCCGCATCCCCTTGGAGAGGACGTGAACTTCTGTCTCCAGCAGATTGCCGAGATCGGTCAACTCGACAACATCGGCGACCGAGGAACGACGCCGAGCCGGGGCTAACCGATGAGCCGTGGCGAAGAAATCCAGATACTCCTGAACGGAGAGGCCCTCGTACACCCCGACGTAATCGGGCATGTAACCGAGGCGACGACGCACCTCCTCGGGTTCCGTCACCACATTCGCGCCGTCGATCCATGCTCCCCCGCTCGTCGGAACCAGCAACGATGCGAGAATGCGGATGGTGGTGGTCTTGCCGGCACCGTTAGGGCCAATGAAACCGTGAATCACCCCTCGCGGGACATCGAAGGAGATCGAGGAAACCGCTTCCTTCTTGGCGAAGCGCATCGTCAGATCCCTGACCTGGATGATGGGGGTCGCTAGGGTCATCGGTTGTCCCCACCTGCAACCGTCAAGGCAGCATCGAAGACGGTGAGTTTTACATCCTCTTCAAGCCCCAGTCTTTCCCTGGTGGGATCATCGAGAAACAGACCCGTGGTGGTTCTCTCCAGGCCACGACACTCGATGACAGCATCGTCTCCTCTGGCCATTTGATTGTGCGGAATGAGGCTAGCCTTGGTCCCCGGATCACTGGCGATGAGTTGACGAAATACCTTCCGAGCGTCGGCATCGAAGATGCCATCGTTCATGTTGACCTGACGTAGACTCGGGGCCACTTCGATGACATCGCGACGAACATGGTGGCTGACGGTACGTATCTTGCGATCGCTGAATATCTGGGTGGTGCCATCGGCGGCCATGGACAGGGTGTGATTCTGGGTTCGAGCGCCAACTCCCAGAGGAAGCGGTGGCAACGCTCCCAACGCCTCGAACTGTGCTCTTCCTCCGATCGGTGCGTAATAAGTATCGATGAGATAGACCACTGCATGGGTTTCTCCGGGAAATCGAACCACGAGTACCTCGGTGTCATGACGTGGCAATACTCCGAGCCTGAAGGTGGAGAGCACG
>JBBWWE010000440.1:0-2139 GCA_050256595.1 Planctomycetota bacterium | reverse complement strand
AGGACAAGATGAAGCAAGCACTCGCCGTCATCGAGAAGGAAGACCCCAGCGGAGATGCCTTCGAAGGTAGTTTCACCGGTGAAGAACTGGCCCAGTTGCGTGAAGAAGCCTTCGATGCGGTGTTCCTGGTTCTCGCCGATTACGAGAAAAAAGGCGATACCCAGACCAGGCAACCTGAAGAAGACGAGGAAGACGGTGAAGGCGAAAACGGTGGCCGCGGTGGTCCCCCAGGTGGCGCCAGAGGGCGTGGCAACTCGAAGGTCATCGGCGGCACCCCCGAGGATGGTGATGTCCGCACCGGCAAGTTCGCCATGCACTGGCAAACCGGCGAAGAACTGAGCTGGCTCGATCTGGGAAAAATCGATGAAGAGATCGATCTGGCCGAGTTTCGTTATCTGAGAATTTCTCTGCGCTGCGAGGATCCACGAGCCAAACCCCAGGTGATGATTCTTTTCGATGTCGATGGCGGTCAACCACGACTTGGAGGCGGGTTCGGAAGACGAGGAGCGGCAAGAGCGTTCCAGCGAGAAGGTTTCCAGACTGGAGTGGCAGCGCAATACCGCTGGCAGGATCTACGCATCGATCTCAGGAAATTCTCCAGCAAGGGAGAGGTCGAGTGGGACATGGTCGAGGCTTTGCGCCTGATATACACCAGTCGCCAAGATTCCCTCTTCATGATCGATGATGTCCGTCTGGAGAGACCCTAGATTCCCCTTGTTCAGATTCACGAGATGGCGATGATCTGATCCCGAAGGGGGGAAGGTTGTCTTCATCGGCTGTCGGAGGCGGTTCCCCTCAGCACCTGGTTCTCGATATCCGCTTGAGATGGCAACCTGCTCTGTTCCAGTTTGCCGTGTTGCTGCACCTCTTCATCTTCACCGCCATCCTGTCTGGCCAAACTTTCCCCGATGAAACCGACGATGAAGTATTCGGTCGGTCGTTCTCGGATTCACCGACAGATCCGCACGACGGTGACGGGACGCCCAGTTCGATCACAATCGACCGGAGTGGCCGCGTCAGGGTGATCGGTCCCGACCGGGTCCCACACCTGAACATCATCCCTACCATCCGATTCGAAATCCTGGGGGGCTCCGAACTGGAAGACGGGTCAGATCCTGTCAAATTCCAGGGCAGCGATCTTCTCATCGAAGGCAGCGCCCTCGAGAGCAATCATTTTCGGTTCCGCGCCGACCTCGATGGACTCCGTTCTCCCGGTACCTTCTCCGAAGCCTGGATCGATCGAAGGATCGGTTCCGGGTTCCATCTCACTTCCGGTCGCATGCCGAACGCACTCGGGCTTCAGGCGGGGCTTCCACCGGAGGACCGGATGACCATCTCCCACGGCCTGCTCGACTGGATCGACGAGGGGTCGAGCTGGGCGCTTCGTCTGGGAGGCCGCTGGCTCGATGAAGCCGTCACCAGCGATTTCCAGTTGCGTCTGGGAGGTGCGGCGGATCTACGGGGCGAGTTCTTCGGCGGTCAGGGGTTCTCAGGAAGGCTATCTGTCCAGCCCTTCGCTCCACTTCTGTTTGGCGGACCCAGTGCCATCGGTTCAAAACGGAGCACCTTCTCGATCTTTTTCTCGGGTCGCTGGGACCACGATGTGGACGGTCACTTCCAGATCGAATCACCGGGCACGTCAACCATCTATCGAACCCGGAACTTGCAAATGGAGGGGGCCAACTGGGTCCGCGCCGGTTGGCGCTGGCCTCTATTCGACTGGCTTCACCTCGAGAACGAGTGGAGCCGTGCCGGATTCTTCGGGGTCGAGTCGGTAGGCACCACCAGCGACTTCCCGGGAGAGTTCGACGGTTGGCAACTGGGGATCCGGTTGCTGCCCTTCTCGGATGAGATCCTCGCCAAACGCACTGGACCCGATCTCCCTCCGGATCTGTTCGATGCCTCCTCTCCGTACGACCGGTCCGATTTCGAGGTACTCGTACGCTATGAAAAAGCCGACCTGGGCGATGAATTGCAACAGCAAGGGCTGCTCGAAACGGGAACCGATGCCGGCGGAGTCGAGGTTTTTCGACTCGGAATCTGTTCTCGCCCCTCCCGCTGGTTCCGATGGCTGCTGGAGGGCACACGGACCTCCACGAAACGGCATATCTCTTCTTTCGATGGGGACCATGCGACCAG
>JBBWWE010000439.1:0-3647 GCA_050256595.1 Planctomycetota bacterium | reverse complement strand
TCATGGAAGAGGATGACGGATTTCGGATCGCAGAGCGGGATCTACTACTGAGGGGCTCTGGAGACGCAGAAGGAGCGCGTCAGAGCGGGCCCAGCGGCTTTCGGATCGCCCGGCCGCTCGAGGACTTGCCGGCGTTTCTGGCGCTTGCTCGGGCTGCTGCTGAGCATCTCGAACAGTGCGGGGACCACCCCGAGGGACATCTGCTCGGGCGTCTGGGCCGATATCTGGCGCCGCCCACCGATCGAGACGAGGTTCCTTTGACGGCTACCGACCCCTTGCCGGACCAGGGGACTGGGCTACAATCCAGGGGTAGCGTGGATGACCCCGATACGGGTCCTCCGTGCTGATCTGATCGGGGATCTGGTTCCTCTGTAGCGTCAATTGAGGTTCCAGAAATAGATTCGCCTGGCATCAAACGAGAAGGCCAATTGAGAGTGAATCTCTCGACGTTTCGTGCGTCATCTCGACAATGATCCGGCTGTTCGACAGTGAGTCCGGGTGTGACACCGATCCTGGAGTCAGGTTGTCGACTCCGTGAACATGTGCGCCGAACCAGGCCTTGCCTGGAGCGGAAGGAAAGAAAGGAGACGTGCCATTGAATAACTCCCAGAGTCAAGAGAAGCGTCGCTTCTGGATCCCCCTGTTGCTCGGAGTCTCGCTGGGCATCAACTGCGTTCTGTTTATCCAGCCTCCGGCTTCTGATATCGCATTCGGAGATGCTGCCACCGGTACTAACGGATTCTTGCTCGCATCTTTCGTGTTGCAGGGCAAAGGGCAGGCGGAGGGGCTGGCGATCTTCGACACCAATACCAAGAAACTGTGGACCGGATACGAGGGTGGGGCTGGATTCCAGGTATTTACTGTTCGAGATCTCACATACGACTTTGTTCCGCAGATGTACTCGCAGAAGGGTAAGCAAAAGCCCACCATCGAGGAGATGAAAAAGGGCGGCCGCAAATAACTAATCAGCTTTCCACTGGAAGGTCAGAACTGATGTCCGATCGTGTCAACTTTGACCAGGCAGCGGCTCTTCTCGGTATGACCACCGAAGAGCTTCAGGGCCTGGTAAGCAATCAAGAGATTCGTGCCGAGCATGATGGCGGTGAGGTGTTCTTCCGCGAGGAAGACATCGAGGCTTTCCAAAAGAGTCGCTCAACCGAACCGACTGTGGTCCTCTCGGAGTCCACCGAGGCCCTCGTTGACGAGGGAGACGGAGTTGTACTTGAGGATCTCTCGACCGAGGAGACCGTACTCAATATCGAGGGACTGCTCGAGGATGATGGAGCCGGGATCCTCGAGGGAGAGACAGAACTCGAACTCGGTGATGTCGGGGACGATACCGTTCTCGATACCGACGAACTGGTGCTCGACGATTCCTTCGACTTTTCTGACGATGAGACAGTAGGGGGTACCGCAGCAGATGACATGCTGCTGACGGGCACCACCGAGATGCAGTTGGTCCGCAAGCGCCCCTCGACAGCGATGACGGTCGCGCTGGCTCTGACTCTGCTCATCCTGCTGGTGCCGGCAGCAGTGCTGCTCAATTTGATCAACGGTGATGGGGCATTCCCCGAATGGGCTTCGGATTCGACCGTTTCATTCATGAATGGCCTGGTCGAAGCCGTGGTCGGGGCGTTCTGATTCGATCTTCGATTGGCCAGGAGCCCGACATCGAGTATCCGCGGGTCTGGATCCCGCAGATCTGGATGTCGGGCTCTTTTCGTAACTTGAACGGCAAATGCAACGCCCTGGACTCTCGCTTTCGTCGCCCGCATCTCCGTGGCACACTGTGGCGATCCGGAGGTGCCGCAGCCTGACCCCTCGAATGGTTCTACCGGGGCGGGTTTCCTTCGGGGTGATGGAACAAAAACGGGCCGATCGATCTACGGGGATGCAATCATCACGTTAGGGTTCATCCTGCTTGGCTCCGCTCGAGGCAGTGTTGCAAGATCAAACGGCTCCGGAAAGGATCTTTCAAGTGACGAAATCACAATCCCTGAACTTCCAGAACAGCAGTTCTCTGCGCATCTGCTGGTGGCGTGCCTTCACGGTAGCGCTGGTACCGCTGTTTCTTTCGGCGTGTGTGCCCTACGTCAAGTACGACGATGTCGTGTCCAAACTGGAGCGGGCCAATCGGGTCAACACCGACATGGAAAAACGACTGAAGGATTCTCAACTGACCGGTTTCCAGGGGGATGCGCAGTTGCAGAGAGCATCGGCGCGTATCGGGGTGCTGGAATCGGAACTGCAGATTACTTCGGATGAGCGAGATGTACTTGAGAAAGCGAACAAGGACTTGCATGCGGAACTCGTGGAGATGCCCAAGGTGTTCATTTCCACTGAACAGATCTCTCCTCATATCCGTACCAACCCGGAAACGGGCGGATTGATGCTCCACGATGAACTGCTCTTCGAGTCAGGGCGTTCTGTTTTGCGCAAGCAAGGTAAGCAACTGATCGGTGATCTGGTCAAGATGATCGAGCGAGACTATCCGAATCACAATATTTCCATCGATGGTCACACTGACAATACTCCCATCCAGAAGTCCAAAAATGCAGACAACTGGGAACTGGGAGCCAAGAGAGCCCATGCTGTGTTCCAGGAGTTCGTCAATCAGGGTGTCGAAAAGAATCGCATGAGACTGACCTCGAATGGCTTTGCCAGTCCGGTACCCGGTGTTGATCCGAATACAAAGAACGGACGCTCTCAGTGTCGACGGGTCGAGATTCGCATCAGTTCCAGCGGAGAGTGAATTTCCTCTTCGTGTGTTCGCCGATGATGATTCATCGGCGGCTGTCTCCTGTGCAGGGGAGATGGGAGTATCACCGTGGGTGATCTCCCATCTCCCCTCTCTCGTTTCGAGGTGATGGAGCAACTGGACCAGCTCGGATTCCGCTTCCAGCGCAAGAGAGGCCAGAATTTTCTGTTTGATGAGAATCTGTTGAAGGCGCTGGTTCGTGATTCCGGGGTTGTCGAAGGGGATCGGGTGCTGGAGGTGGGAACCGGGGCCGGGACCCTCACCCGGGCCTTGCTCGAGGTCGGGTGTCATGTGACGACCGTCGAGATCGACCCGATTCTGTGTCAATTCCTGCGTCAGCACCTCACTCATCCATGTTTGCGACTGATCGAATCGGATGCCCTCGATTCCAAGAATCGCATCGCAGAGCAGATCCTGACCTCGCTCGATTCAATGGCGGATTGCGCAGCCGCGGGCTTCCAACTGGTGGCCAACTTGCCCTATTCGATCGCCAGTCCTCTGGTCGCGATGCTGGTCTCCGAGAGGCCGGATCTTCAGCGTATCGGCGTTCTGGTGCAGCGAGAGGTTGCCGATCGCTGGTTGGCACCTCCGGGAACCCGCGAATACGGGACTGCCACGGTACTGCTGTCTCTGACAGGCGAGGGGAAAATCGCTCGCAAGGTTCCCGCTCATGCCTTTGTTCCGGCACCGAGGGTCGAATCCGCTTTCTACACCTGGACTCGCACCGATTCGGGTCTGCAACTGCCCGGCAATCTGGTGCAACTGGTGCGTAGTTGCTTCCGCCAGCGCAGGAAGACGTTACGCAAGATTCTCAAGGATTGGCTCGAAGCCGATGATCCCTGGTGGCAGGAGATGGGAGTCGATCCCGCCACCAGACCGGACCAGTTGT
>JBBWWE010000438.1:0-4270 GCA_050256595.1 Planctomycetota bacterium | reverse complement strand
GGAAATTTTCTTCAACGGCGAATATTGGCTCACTGATTCCCACGACCCGGGTCTTCACACATACGTTACCTGCACTTCGGGTGAGCCTCCGACTGATCCGGATCTCCGTCCCCTCCAGGGCAGATCGATGCCGGGGGAATCCCCCTCGAATCTCTTCGAGGATGCTTTGTGCCTGCTCCAGTAGCCACCTGTCCTTGGTGACCACCACTCAGGCCCGATCCTCGCGCAGTTGATCGAGGTCACGTCGAAGTTGTTCATTCTCGCGTTTCAGTCGCTGATTTTCGGCCAAAAGATCAGCGCCTTTGTGACGTGAATCGTGACCTGCTCCCTGACCCGTTGTCTCCGAATCGGCGAAGTAATTGCCCGCCAGCATCGCTGTCTTGGCAGTGGCCCGATGCTGGACTTCCGAACTGTCGGTCCATTTCACCTCGTAGAGGCGTTCGTTCTTCGATCCGAGCCAGCCTTTGGCAAACGGAGTCCAGCGAATCGATTCGACCTGCCCCCCCTTGGCACTGATCTCTGATTCAAGGCGCTGCTTGTCGAGAATCCCGGCAACGATTCGAATTCCTATGACAAGTATGACTCCCGCAACAACCCATAACCCAATGTCTCCCCGGTTCATAACCATATCAGGGTCCATCTCGTTCCCTTTCGTTATCAATGGCTCTGTAGAGCGCCTGGGTTCCCAGTCGCCCACCTCCGGCCTGTAGAACTTCATCGTACAGTCGCTGCGCCAACTTCAACCCCTCGAGTTCGATTCCCATCTGTTCACATTCGGCCAGAGCGATGCCGATGTCTTTGACGAAATGCTCGACGAAAAATCCAGGTTGAAAATCTTCCTGAAGAATACGGGGTGCCAGATTAGAGAGGGACCATGATCCGGCCGCACCCTCCGAAACACTCTCCAGTACCTTCCGCGCATCGAGACCTGATCGCCTGGCATAGAGCAGCCCTTCACACATTCCGATCATGGTGCTGGCGATGACGGTCTGGTTGACCATCTTGGTGTGCTGGCCGGCACCGGCACCCCCCTGGAGCAGTGCCTGCTTGCCCAGGACATCAAAGATCGGCCGGGAGATCTCGAAGGCTTCGACGGCTCCTCCAACCATGATGCTGAGAGTGCCATCCCGCGCTCCCACGTCTCCTCCTGACACTGGAGCATCGAGAGCTTGCATCTGCCTGGAGGTGGCCTGTTCGGCGATCCGTCGTGCCAGTGAAGGAGTACTGGTGGTCATGTCGATGACGATCCGGCACTTGCTATCTTCCTGCGAAGCAGCGAACAGACCCGATTCGCCGAAATAAACAGTTTCGACATCATCAGGAGTACCCACCATCGAAATGACGATTTCATGAAGTTGCGCCAACTCGGTGCCACTGGCAACCCAGTTCGCACCGGCCTCGATCAGTTGCTTGGCCCTGGAAGGAGTTCGGGTATGAACTCCGATCTGGTACCCCGCGGCGAGCAAATTTCTCGCCATCGAGAAACCCATCACGCCGCAACCGATCCAGCCAACGGATGGCGCCATCGACGCTCCTTTGCCTATTCACAACGATCTGGAACCCGTCGACAGTCTACCCGAGCGCCACAGAGAATGCAGGGAGTGGAGGTATCTCGACATTTCAGGCTGACAGTGGCACCATCCACGATCGGCAGTCTCGTAGCGGGGACCCGGTTGTCCACTTCACAGCACCCGAGAGGTCAGCGATTCGATGGGATCGAAGATCAACTTCCTGCGCGAGTTCATCTCCCAGCCCGGTTCCATCGGGGCAGTGACTCCCAGTGGCAAGGTGCTTGCCTCGAGGATGCTGGATGGGATCTCACTCGATAGGTCCACGGTGGTCGTGGAACTGGGTCCGGGCACCGGCGCCTTCACCGCCGAGGTTCTCAAGAGGATCTCCCCGGATGCCCGTTTCCTGGCCGTCGAGAAGAATCCTACCTTCGTTCGTAAACTCGAGAAGCACTTCGACGAGATCGAGATCATCGAGGGAAATGCATCTGAACTGGTCTCGATCCTCCACGAGAAGGGGATCGAGCAGGTCGACACCGTGGTCTCGGGGCTCCCCTGGGCTTCCTTTCCCGATCAACTCCAGGAAGAGATCCTGTCCGAGGTTTCGAGGAGCCTCTCGAGCGGGGGTCGCTTCGTGACTTTTGCCTACGGGGGGATACACCTGTTTCCAAAAGCACGCGCATTTCGTCAACGTCTCGACAAATTATTCCAAGACGTTGTGCGAACTCGAGTCGCCTGGCGTAATCTACCTCCAGCATTCGCCTACCACTGCAGGAGGTAACTCAAAGTGTCCCAGGTCGAATTGATCATCTATGTGTCCCTGGGGTCACTCGCCGTCATCGCATTCGTGGTGTGGATCGTCATTCTGAGTAATAGGAAGAACAAAGAACGAGGCGAAGCACTCGAACAGGGGATGATGCGCTTCGGACTGTCGTTCCACGCCGATTCCGACCAAAGTGCCGGCAAACTGCTGGCACCCCACCCTCTGGGGAAATGTGGATCGCCCAAGGGGGCCACCAAGGTTGGTCGAGGGAACTACCACGATCACGAGGTGGTGATCTTCGAATACACCTACATGATCCATACCGGTAAGAGTTCTCACGCGGTCCGCCAGACGGTCGTGATTCTGAAGAATGAGCAGAACTTCCCTGATCTGGATATGGGTTCAGAGAGTTTCTTCGACCGCTTCAAGGAATATTTCGGTGCCCAGGATATCGATTTCAGTGCCAACCCCGGCTTCAGTCGCAAGTACCGCCTGCGCGGAGATGACGAATACGCCATCTGCGATCTATTCCGGCCACAAGTACTGGAGTACTTCGAGAACCACGACAAGATCCAGCTCGATATCAAGGGCGATCAGATACTGATCTACCAGCCTGGAAAATACTGCAAGTCAGCCGAGGACCTCGAACTCCTGCTGAACCGGGCCGTGGAGATCAAGAAGATATTCGCCGGTAAAAGGCGCTAATCGACCGGTGTCGTCACTCTTCTAGCGCGGCTCGTCTCAAATCCAACTCATCGATGGTAAATCTTCGGCAGGCGATCCAGGGCGATTCCCCCGGGCTCCAGTGCCCATAGGTGATGGCGATGATGGTGCCATCTTTTTGCTGAAGAATCGCCGGATAGGCACAATCTCCACTAACATGATTATCCATCAACCGGACCCGATACTGCCCCTCGCTGCCATCGACAATATCTTGCCACTTCCCGACCCAGCCGACCCAGTCCCCCTTGGTGATACTCTCACGGGTGGTATCACGAAATGAGATGAAGAGGCGGCCATCTCCTGTGTGGATGGCAGTATGTCGATCACCGGTAAGCGCCGCCGGCAGTTCTCTGGGGGCAGACCAACTCAGCCCTTCATCCTTGCTGAAGATGACGAAAGAGTTTCGAGTTCGACTGTTTTCTCGCATCAACAAGGCGATCGTCTTGCCATCGGGAGAACGCACGAATCCCGGTTCACAAAGGTGAACATCCGCTCGATGCGCAATGGAGATCGGTGCTGACCAGGTCAAACCACCATCCGATGAGATGGTCTGAAGAACATCGAACCGCGAAGGACCTCGCTTGGAACGCAGGAACCGACCATCGTCATGGAACCAGGATGCATAGCGGCCATCTGCGAGGCGGGCGACCGAACCCATCACCACGATTCCACCCCAGTCCCCCGCTGCCTTCAACGGACTCCATGACGCGCCATCATCTTCGCTGACAGCGAGTCTTGCCGGATACAGCCCGGACCATACGATCAAGCGCTTGGTCCCCTCGGGAGCGATCACCCGGTGGATGGTCGGAACCTCTTTCGAACTGGCCCAGTTATCCGGGGTAGCAAGTCGCGCGCTCCAGCTCTTTCCGCCATCTTGGCTCCTCTTGTAGACGATGGCACCTTTGCCGTGTCCCTTCGGATAGACGCACAGAACCGTCTGATCATCCTCGAGCAGCACTGCGCTTGGATGACCGAGATATTGCCCCTTTTCACGATCGATGGTGATGACCCCATCGACATCGTCGGTGAGATCCACAACGGGAATGGTGTACCCCGGCGGCAAGGGCTTGTCATCAACGGAAACGATCGGTGCGAAGGTCAACAAAGAGAGAAAAAACGAAGGTAGAATTGTCATGCGGTGGATCCCTTATCAAACGCCAGGACAGATCGAGATAAACCGTATCCGATGGCGAGAACTCCCCCGACGATGATGGCGGTGTGTGCCGCATCGGTAGTACCTGCTGAACTGGAAGCGAGACCCAGCCCATGGCTGAGC
>JBBWWE010000437.1:0-6585 GCA_050256595.1 Planctomycetota bacterium | reverse complement strand
CGAGATCGACCCGATGATCACCAGAATTCGTGGCTGGATTCCTTCAGCACTACGACCACGCAGTGACAAGATCGCAACAGAGGTGCACGGCATTCTCTCTTCCTTCTTCAGAGGTCGCTTGCTGATCTGCATCGTCAAGGGATCCCTGACTGGCATCGGCTTGATGTTCACGGGGGTTCCGTATGGTTTCTTGATCGGATTTGCGGCCGGATTCCTGTCCCTGATTCCGTACCTCGGAGTGTTGCTGGCGGCGATTCCTGCTCTGGGCATGTGCTGGTTCGAGAATCACGATCTGATGCTGGTACTGGCCACAGCGGTGGTCTTTGCGGGGGTTGAGGTTCTCGATGGATTGGTGCTGGTGCCGCGATTCCTGGGCAGCGAGGTCGGTCTGCATCCGGTCACGGTGATCGTCACTTTCCTCATATTTACCCACTGGTTCGGAGTGATCGGCATGTTGCTGTCGGTACCGATGGCCGCCGTCACCAAGACCCTGGCTCGCGAGTTTCTGCTGCCGCTATGGCTAGATGAGAGTTCCAACGAGCCTCCCGATCCGAAACCCTCCGGCGCTTGAAGCCGCTGAGGCTCATCGACCAGGCCGAGTCATTACGCTCGTGCTGTGACATCGAAGGTTTGATGGCCTGGTTTCCCGATCGCTGGGGTGGAGTGAGCGAGCCCCCCTTTGCCACTCTCAACCTGGGTTTCTCGACGGGAGATGATCCCGATGCGGTGCGAGAGAATCGTCACCGTCTCCTCACCGAAGCAGGGATTCCGTTGGAACAACTGGTGGTTCCGGGTCAGATTCATGGTGCAGAAGTTGGACGAGTTTCTCGTCGCGATGGGGGTGAGGGTGCCACAGAACCTTCTCAAGTTCTGGCGGCCAAAGATGTTTTGATCCTCGATGAACCTGGAGTGTTCGTCCTGTCTCTGTCGGCGGATTGTCCACTGGTTGCGATCGCCGATCCCCACTCGAGACGAGCGGGCATCGCTCATTGTGGTTGGCGAGGGACGGTGGCCGGAGCGCTGCCGCACTTGCTCGAGGAACTCGAACCGGGGCCGCGCTCGGTGGCGATGGTCTCGCCGGCCATCTCGCGGGCGCACTACCGGGTAGAAAAGGAGGTCTCCACGCCGATCCGGGCTCTCCCCGGCGGCCAGGAGGCCTGTCGTGATGGATCGCTCGATTTGAGAATTGTGCTGCGATCTCAGTTGCACGATGGCGGGTTCGATGATGACCGAATTGCCATGGATCGGCGCTGTAGTGCCGAAAATCCGGATCTATTCAGCTACAGGGGTGACGGCGGGCGGACCGGCCGAGGCGGGTTTTTGCTCGGATGGAATTGTTGACTTCTTTTCGAGGTCGCTTTCCTGCACCCCGATGTGCCCATAAACTCTGATCCTCAGGGTCTGCGAATGATCCCCGGGAGGTGTTTTGGATGGCATCCTCCCTCAGTCGTCGGCGAGGAAATGCGTGATTTTCCGTCATCGGCCGGGCGAAAGGCAGAATCTTGGGTGATCCCATAGTCGAATCCAGATCGTCGCAGCAGGAGTGTGCTCCACTCTCTGCTGAGCGCTTGTCTTCTTCTCGCGCTGCGCATCTAGAACTCGAAGATGGTACTCGTTACGAAGGTCGTGCTTTTGGTGCCCGTCGTTCCGTCTCGGGAGAGGTGGTCTTTGCCACAGGCATGGTCGGGTATCCCGAATCACTGACCGATCCTTCCTACCGCGGACAACTCCTGACACTCACCTATCCGCTCATCGGAAACTATGGAGTGCCGGCACGCTGTGCGGATGATCCTTTGTGCCCAGGTTTCGAATCGTCGCGGATCCAGGCGCAAGCACTGGTGATCCAGAACCTGTCGAGAGACTACAGCCACTGGAATGCGGCTTCGTCCCTCGAACAATGGCTGATCGAGGAAGGAATCCCGGGCATCGAAGGTGTCGATGTGCGGGCCCTGACTCGTCGGCTACGCGAGAACGGAACGATCCGAGGTCGATTACTGATCGATGAAAGTCCCGACCGGGATGAAGTGCTGAATGCTCCTTATCAGGATCCCGGCAGTCGCAATGTCGTCGCCGAGGTCAGTTGCACTGAACCGATCTTGCATCGGTGTGGTGTCGATGGTGCGCCACGTGTGATTCTGGTCGATTGCGGTGCCAAGACGAGCATCGTGAGGAGTTTGATGGCCCGTGGCGCGGATGTGCTTCAGGTACCCTGGGATCATGATTTCGTGGCCGAACCAGGAGATGCGGTCTTGCTCTCGAATGGTCCTGGCGATCCGAAGATGGCCTCCGAGACGGTCAACAATATCGGTCGAGCTCTCGAGCAATCGAGACCACTGATGGGGATCTGTCTCGGCAACCAACTGCTGGCACTGGCTGCTGGATTCGATACCTACAAACTCGATTTCGGCCACCGCAGCCAGAACCAACCGTGTGTCGAGGTCGGAACCTCGCGTTGCTGGGTGACGAGTCAGAACCATGGCTATGCAGTCGATGGGACCAGTGCTCCGGATGGCTGGGAAGAGTGGTTCGTCAATGCCAACGATGGCTCCAATGAAGGAATCCGTCATCGAGAGAAACCATTCTTCTCGGTTCAATTCCATCCCGAAGCCAATCCGGGACCGCTCGATGCAGCGGAACTTTTCGATAGATTCCTGGAGTTGGTTCGATGAATGAATCTACCGATCAGCAGGGCGGAGCGGCATTGACCCCCGGTGGCCCCGGAGAAAACGGTTTGCCGC
This sequence comes from Planctomycetota bacterium, assembly GCA_050256595.1. GTDB lineage: Bacteria > Planctomycetota > UBA8108 > UBA1146 > UBA1146 > UBA1146. Next base: position 3,847 of record JBBWWE010000437.1, on the reverse strand, counting down.
GAAAAGTTCTCATCCTCGGTAGTGGTGCACTCAAGATCGGCGAGGCTGGGGAGTTCGATTACTCCGGTTCCCAGGCGATCAAGGCGTTGAAGGAAGAAGGGATCACCACGATCCTGGTCAATCCGAACATCGCCACCATCCAGACCAGTGAGAACCTTGCCGACGAGGTCTACTTCTTGCCGGTCAATCCTGATTTCGTCGAGCGTGTCATCGAACGGGAAAAACCGGATGGATTGTTGCTCTCATTTGGCGGACAAACAGCCCTCAATTGCGGGGTAGAACTGGAGAAACTGGGAATCCTCGAACGCCATGGTGTTCGGGTACTCGGAACTCCCCTCGATACGATCCGGACCACCGAGGATCGACACCTGTTTGCCGAAGTGCTTCGATCCATCGATCTGGATACTCCCAGTAGCCAGGCTTGCGAGAATATCGAGGACGCGCTGGAAGCAGCCGAACAGATCTCGTACCCGGTGATGATTCGCGCTGCCTATGCGCTTGGTGGCAAGGGCTCCGGGATCGCACGAGATCGCGAGGAATTGACAGGGCTGGCCAGCATCGCTTTTGCCAATGCCCCCCAGATCCTGGTCGAGGAGTACCTGGAGGGGTGGAAGGAGATCGAGTACGAGGTGGTTCGCGATGCGCAGGACAACTGCATCACGGTCTGCAACATGGAGAACATCGATGCGCTGGGGATCCATACCGGCGAGAGCATCGTGGTGGCACCGTCACAGACGTTGAGCGATCACGAATATCACCGACTGCGTACCATCTCGATTCGACTGATTCGCCATCTGGGAGTCGTCGGTGAGTGTAACGTTCAGTTTGCACTGCATCCGACCAGCGACGAGTATCGAATCATCGAGGTGAACGCACGCCTATCGCGCTCTTCGGCTCTTGCATCCAAGGCCACTGGTTATCCACTGGCTTTTGTGGCTGCGAAACTGGCACTGGGCTACTGCCTCGTCGATGTTCCGAATTCCATCACACGAGTGACGGCCTCCTGCTTCGAACCAGCCCTCGATTACTGTGTCATCAAGATGCCACGCTGGGATCTGAAGAAGTTCCGTCGGGTCTCCAACCTGCTCGGTAGCGAGATGAAAAGCGTTGGTGAGGTGATGTCGATTGGTCGTAGTTTCCCCGAAGCGATCCAGAAGGCCTGTAGGATGTTAGGAGTGGGGGCCCATGGCCTGGTGTCCTCTCGTAATCACTTCGATCAGGACGATCTGGAGCAATTGCTGGAGGTGCCGACCGAGGAACGTATCTTTGCCATAGGAGAGGCTTTCAAGCGCAACTGGTCGGTCGAAAAGGTGCACCAGTTGACGCGTATCACTCCCTGGTTCCTCGAGCGGGTTCGGGAGACGGTCCAGTGCCAGCACGAGCTGGAGCAATTCGCTCTCGATGAGTTGTCACCTGAACTGTTGCGGTGGGCGAAGGAACTGGGATTCAGCGATAATCAGATCTCGAGATCTGTGCGTCGGCCCGATCCGATTGCTCCCGGTTACGGGGCCGCTCTCGAGGTTCGCGATCACCGAGAATCCCTCGGGATTCGACCGGTGGTCAAACAGATCGATACCCTCGCGGCAGAATACCCGGCACAGACCAACTTCCTCTATCTCACCTACAATGGCACCGAGAGCGATGTGACTCACGAGGAGCAATCTCCGGTGGTGGTGCTCGGCGGAGGAGCCTACCGCATCGGTTCCTCGGTGGAGTTCGACTGGTGTGCGGTCAATGCCGTCCAGTCACTCGCGCGCGCTGGTCATCGTACGGTGATGATCAACTACAACCCGGAGACAGTCTCCACCGATTACGATTCCTGTGATCGGTTGTACTTCGAGGAACTCAGTCTCGAGCGAGTTCTTGACATCGTTGATATCGAGCGAGCTCAGGGTGTTGTCATCAGCGTGGGTGGGCAGATTCCCAACCAGTTGGCGGTTCCTCTCGGAAGCCGGGGTGTTCCCATTCTTGGAACCGGAGTCGACGATATCGACCGTGCAGAAAATCGAGAGAGGTTTTCGACGTTGCTCGATGATCTCGAGATCGATCAACCGGAGTGGCGAGAACTCAGCAGTGTCGAGGATGCACGAGCCTTTGCCGTACGCGCCGGATATCCAGTGCTGATTCGTCCTTCCTATGTTCTCAGCGGCGCCGCCATGAGCGTGGCGCATTCTGACGAGGAACTCGATCAGTACCTCAAGGCCGCGGCCGATGTGTCGAGGGAGCATCCAGTGGTGGTCTCGAAGTTCATCGCTGGTGCCAAGGAGATCGAAATGGATGGAGTTGCTCAAGATGGCAAGATCATCTGTTACGCCATCAGTGAGCATGTCGAGAATGCCGGGGTTCACTCCGGTGACGCGACGATGGTGTTTCCATCTCAGCGGCTTTACCTCGAAACCGTACGCAGGATCAAAAGAATCTCACGCGGGATCAGCGAAGCCCTCAACATCACCGGACCCTTCAACATCCAGTTCATTGCACGAGACAACAACATCAAGGTGATCGAGTGCAATCTGAGGGCATCTCGTTCCTTCCCGTTTGTGTCGAAGATTCTCAAGGAGAACTTCATCGATTACGCCGTACGGGCGATGCTCGGCGAGAAAGTCGAGCCTCCTGAAAGGTCGGCGTTCGAGTGCGATTTTGTTGGTGTCAAGGCGCCACAGTTCTCCTTCTCACGGCTCAAAGGGGCGGACCCGCTACTCGGAGTGGAGATGGCATCTACCGGCGAAGTGGCTTGTCTCGGTGACGATGTGGAAGAAGCATACCTGAAGGCGCTGCTGTCGGTGGGGTTCACCATCCCCGAGAAGGGTGTTCTTCTGTCGACAGGTACGACCCAGAGCAAGGCCGAGTTCCTCGATGGTGCGCGCAAGTTGCAAGATCTGGGGCTGCCCATCTATGCGACCCCCAACACTCAAGCTTTTCTCGAGGAAAACGGTGTGGCGGCGACTCTTCTGCACCAGCCGCTCAGTGGAGAATCTCCCAACGTTACCGAAGCGATCGAGCAGGGAAAAATCGACCTGGTGATCAATGTTCCCCGAAGCCTCGAACGTAAAGACCTCACCAGTGGTTATCTGATTCGAAGGAAGGCTGTCGATTACGGAATCAGCCTTTTGACCAATATCCAGGCTGCGAATCTGTTCAGCGATGCGCTGTGGAAGATTCGAGATACCAAGGAACTCCAGGTGAAGCCATGGAGCGAATACAACTAGTTCGAGAACCCCGATTTGAATGGAACCGTCATGATCAAGCCTCTGCCACTGTTGTGCCTCTATTTGTTGATCCTGCTGATGATCCCCATCGGTGGCTCGGGTGTTTCCAGTGCCGATGGGCCCTCTGGCCAGCCGATTTTTCCATCCGTTAGCACGCAGGATGAACCGGGCAACTCCAATGAACACATCGAGAAGGCGATGGAGGCGGTGAAATCGGCAGGACGCAAGGTACGTCGCGCCCTGCGCAAGAAGGATATCGATGCCGCACTGGCAGCGGTGAATCAGGTCCAGAGCGCCGTGATCGAGGTCAAGAAACTGGTTCCCGAGGCTGCCACGAAAGTTGAGGGAGACGACGCGAGCGCCATCAAAAGAGATTTTCGACAACGCCTGATTGCTGTGCTGGAACAGTGGCTTTTTGTCGAGAAGGCGTTGCTGCAGGGCAAGACGGAGGAGGCCGCGAAGTTCATGAAGACCATCTCCGAGATGAAAAAGAGTGCGCACGAGGAATACGAGGTCGAGGACTGATTGCGAGATCAGTTTCTGATAGCGCAAAAAACAAGGGGAGTGACGCCACGGCGTCACTCCCCTTGTTTAATTGATCCACCGACTCGATCTAGAGACTTTCTGGTTTCTCTTCT
>JBBWWE010000436.1:0-1990 GCA_050256595.1 Planctomycetota bacterium | reverse complement strand
GGCAGCATCATCTACGCCGACAGCCTCTACCTCTGCATCGAACACACCGAGTGGATGAAGGGGGAGCGAACAGCCGTGATCTCGAGCGAGTTCAACAATTTGATCTCATCGCTGTCGAAGTACGCTCGTTTCGGCGCCATTGCATTCAACGATCAGTTGCACAGTTACCAGAACTTGCCGGTCTTTGCCCTCGCCAGGCACAAGGCTGCGGTAAAGACATGGGAGACCTCCAGGGAACGAAAAGATGGCGCCTCCCTGGCACAAGCCCTCGAAAGGACGCTGGAACTGGCACATCGGGATCACACAAAACACCGCGCAGTGGCTTTCATCATCGATGATCGCTACGCCGACGGAGAGGCTGAACTCAACTTCTCGGAAATTCTGGAGCAAGATCACTTCGGTTCAATACCGATCCACATCTTCTTCATCAGTGGCGGTGACCCGGATCCTCAACTGCAGTTTTCATGCCAGCAGATCAGCGCCTTCTCGGGAGGTAGATTTCGAATCATTGGGATCCAACCGGAGCCGGGCCAATCTCCGATACCTCCTCCTCCAGAGACGGACTGTGTGCCACCCCCTCCGCCACCACCTGTCTGTCCCGGAGACTGAAGTGCAAAGGAGTGACGAGCGAGATCTTCCCCGAGCATCCTGACAGGATGCTCACGCCCCCGGGCGACGACCTGTAGGTCGTCGTCCGGGGCATTTCTTATACCGACAACCATCAAACTGGATCCATCCGCTCCGAAAGTGGATAATCGGTGGTTGGAGGCTGTAAAGATGCATTGCGCGAAGTGGCTGCTGCTACTGCTGGTTCTCGTTCCCGGGCTGGTCGTCGCGGATGTCGAGGTCTGCGAGAACCCCGAGATCGATTTCGGCGGAGCAAACGGTACCCCTCAACAGGTGACGAGCATCGTCAGCATCACCGACAGTTTCATCATCCAGGATCTGCAGGTTGTGGTCGATATCTCGCATCCGTTCATCGGTGATCTCACGGTCGATCTTGACTCGCCGGGCGGGACCTCGCTGCGACTCCACGACAGCGACGGTGGAGACACCGAAAACATCCTGGTTACCTACTCCGATGATGGAATCCCCAACGGCTCCGAACCGTATTCTGGCGGCTGCTACATGCAGCCCAGTACCGGATCGTTGGCGCTCTTTGACGGGGAACAAGTTGCCGGGTCCTGGACACTTTCGGTCTTCGACGGCTTCCCGTCGAATAACGATGGCACCCTGGAGAGCTGGTGTTTGCGTGCGTTCGAGACCCCGACCAGTGTCACCAATCCCTGTGCCCCACCGCCGGTGCCCGAACCAAAAACCCCGATCGCCAATCGCGTGGTTCTGGTGCTAGTGGATGGCCTGCGCTATTCGGAAGGGCTGGGGCACCCCACCCGCCAGTACGTACCCAACATGGACTCCATCGCCCAGCAAGGTGTCATCATCGAACCCTTCTTCAACGATGGGGTGACCGTCACCGTCGAGGCGATTCCGGCAGTCATGACCGGTTCGTGGATCGGAACGACTTCGTTTTTCGACCCCGATTGTCAGGTGGACTCGATCTACTCCAACGCGCCTTACGTTCATGAATACATCCGGCGGCAACTCGGTTTCTCGGCGCAAGATTGCGTCTACGTACTGGGGCCCTATTGCCCGTGGAGGGGCAGCTTCCATCCATCCTACGGGCCCGACTACTGGCCCCAGTGGATCTCGACAGGCGGCGGCGACGATGCCAACTGGATGGAAACGCAGAATCTCCTGCAGACAACAAAGCCGCGCTTTCTGACGCTGTATCTACCCGATGTGGATCATGCCGGACACGATGGCAACTGGACCGAATACCTTGCGGCCATCGAGCACGCCGATGAAATCATCGGTGAGTTGTGGACGTGGATCCAATCGGACCCGGACTATGCCGACAACACCGTGATGCTCATCACCAACGATCACGGTCGTCATACCAGCAACTTCCAGGGACACGGCGACGGTTGCA